>NZ_JBEZKZ010000008.1:0-141514 GCF_040651895.1 Streptomyces sp. NPDC048352 | reverse complement strand
TAAGGTAGCGAAATTCCTTGTCGGGTAAGTTCCGACCTGCACGAATGGCGTAACGACTTCTCGACTGTCTCAACCATAGGCCCGGTGAAATTGCACTACGAGTAAAGATGCTCGTTTCGCGCAGCAGGACGGAAAGACCCCGGGACCTTTACTACAGTTTGATATTGGTGTTCGGTTCGGCTTGTGTAGGATAGGTGGGAGACTTTGAAGCCGTGACGCCAGTCATGGTGGAGTCGCCGTTGAAATACCACTCTGGTCGTGCTGGATGTCTAACCTCGGTCCGTGATCCGGATCAGGGACAGTGTCTGATGGGTAGTTTAACTGGGGCGGTTGCCTCCCAAAGGGTAACGGAGGCGCCCAAAGGTTCCCTCAGCCTGGTTGGCAATCAGGTGTTGAGTGTAAGTGCACAAGGGAGCTTGACTGTGAGACCGACGGGTCGAGCAGGGACGAAAGTCGGGACTAGTGATCCGGCGGTGGCTTGTGGAAGCGCCGTCGCTCAACGGATAAAAGGTACCCCGGGGATAACAGGCTGATCTTCCCCAAGAGTCCATATCGACGGGATGGTTTGGCACCTCGATGTCGGCTCGTCGCATCCTGGGGCTGGAGTCGGTCCCAAGGGTTGGGCTGTTCGCCCATTAAAGCGGTACGCGAGCTGGGTTTAGAACGTCGTGAGACAGTTCGGTCCCTATCCGCTGTGCGCGTAGGAATATTGAGAAGGGCTGTCCCTAGTACGAGAGGACCGGGACGGACGAACCTCTGGTGTGCCAGTTGTCCTGCCAAGGGCATGGCTGGTTGGCTACGTTCGGGAGGGATAACCGCTGAAAGCATCTAAGCGGGAAGCCTGCTTCAAGATGAGTATTCCCACCTCCTTGAGAGGGTAAGGCTCCCAGTAGACGACTGGGTTGATAGGCCAGATGTGGAAGCCCGGTAACGGGTGGAGCTGACTGGTACTAATAGGCCGAGGGCTTGTCCTCAGTTGCTCGCGTCCACTGTGTTAGTTCTGAAGTAACGACCGTGTTGTCATCCGGTTGGTTAACTTCATAGTGTTTCGGTGGTCATAGCGTTAGGGAAACGCCCGGTTACATTCCGAACCCGGAAGCTAAGCCTTTCAGCGCCGATGGTACTGCAGGGGGGACCCTGTGGGAGAGTAGGACGCCGCCGAACAATCATTGTGGGAAAGCCCCGCACCTTCTGGTGCGGGGCTTTTCTGCGTTCCGGGCGCGTTCAGCCGTTTACCGGCACGCGGTTCCCGTCAACCTGCGCTGACTGCTCGTATGGTGGGCCGATGGGCTACGAGCTGGTCATCTTCGACAACGACGGCGTCCTCGTGGACAGCGAGCCGCTCGCCACTACGACCCCGCCCGGGCGCGAACTGCGGCCCGTGCCCGGGGTGACCGAGGTGCTGGGAGAGCTGTCCGCGCTCGGACTTCCCTACTGCGTCACCTCCTCCTCCAGCCGCGACCAGATCCGGGCCGAGCACGGCGCGTCCGGGATGGGCGAGTGGTTCGAGGAGGAGTGGATCTTCAGTGCGGAGGACGTCGGCCAGGGCAAGCCGGCGCCGGACCTCTTCCTGCACGCCGCCGACATGATGGGCGTCGCCCCCGAGCGGTGCGTGGTGGTGGACGCCGGCCCGCTCGGGGTGCAGGCCGCACGGGCCGCGGGGATGGCCGTGCTCGGTTTCACCTCCCTGGTCCCCGCCGAGCAGCTCGCCGGCGCCACGGCCTGCTTCGGGGAGATGAAGGAGCTGTCCGCCCTGCTGGGGCTGGGCCGCTGATCGGTTGTGTGATCGCTCTACCCACCGGTAGTGGCGGCGCCTACGCTGTGCCGCCATGACGGTTGACGTACGGCTTCGCCGTGGGCGCGGGGCGCTCGGATTCAGCTTCTTCGCGCAAGGGGTGGCCTTCGCCCTGCTGGTGACGCGGATCCCGGCCATTCAGGACCGGTACGGGATATCCGACGGGCTGCTGCCCGCCTTCCTCGCCGCCGTGCCGGTCCTCGCCGGGGTCTCGAGCGTCGCCACCGAGCACCTGGTGAAGCGGATCGCGCCCAGTGCGGTGCTGCGGTGGGCGCAGCCCGTCGTCCTGCTGGCCCTGCTCGGGGTGGGGGCCGGCAGCCGGATGTGGCACGTGGCGGTGGCGCTGGGGGTGTTCGGGCTGGCGGTGGGTGCGCTGGACGCCTCCATGAACATGCTCGGGGTGAGCCTCCAGCGGGCGTACGGGCGTTCCATCATGCTGGGCTTCCACGCCGCGTACAGCCTGGGCGGGATCCTGGGGGCTTCGGCGGCGTGGGCGGGGGCGCACTGGCACCTGTCGTTGTTCGCGGGGTACCTGCCGGCGGTGGCGGTGGTGCTGCCGGCGGCGTTGCTGGCGAGCCGGTACTACGTGGACGTCGAGGCCGGGCCCCGGGAGGCGGGGCAGGGGTGGCCCGCGGGGGGCGGGAAGCTGTTGTTGCCGCTGTGCCTGGTGATGGCCTGCGCGTACATCGGGGATTCGACGGTGGCGAACTGGAGTGCCAAGTACCTGCAGGACGTGCTGGGCAGCTCCGAGCAGCTCGCGACGGTGCCCTACAACGTGTACATGGTGACGACGCTGGCCGGGCGGGCGGTCGGGGACCTAGGGGTGCGGAGGTTCGGGGCGGTGGCCGTGGTGCGGGCCGGGACGGTGGTGGCGGCCGGCGGGTTCGCGGTGGTGGCGGTGGCGCCGGGGGCCTGGGTGGGGATGCTCGGGTTCACGCTGCTGGGCGTCGGGTTGTGCGTGATCGTTCCGCAGACCTTCGCCGCCGCGGGGCGGCTGTTCCCCGGTGCCTCCGACACGGCGGTGGCGCGGTTGAACATCTTCAACTACGTGGGGTTCCTGATCGGTTCGCCGCTCGTGGGCGGGATCGGGGAGGCGTGGAACTACCGGGGCGCGATGGTGGTGCCGATGGTGCTGGTGCTGGTGACGTTGTTCTACGCCCCTTCGTTCGGCACGGACCGGGCCCGATACGGTGTCGGGCATGAGCGGCGAGCCGGTGACCGGGCTGTTGATGTGGGACGAGGCGGTAACGGGGTATGACTTCGGGCCGAGCCATCCGATGGACCCGGTGCGCCTGGCGCTGACCATGGGCCTGGTGCGTGCCTTCGGGTTGGACCGGGAGGTGGAGGTGCGGGCGGCTCCCGCGGCCGGGGATTCGACGCTGAGGCTGGTCCACCGGGAGGACTACGTCGCCGCGGTGCGGGAGGTGTCGGCGGATCCCGGCGCGGCGGACGGCTCGTACGGGCTGGGGACCGTCGACGATCCGGCGTTCCGCGGGATGCACGAGGCCTCCGCGCTGATCGCCGGGCAGTCGGTGGCGGCGGCGGAGGCGCTGTGGCGGGGTGAGGCGGGGCACGCGGTGAACTTCGCGGGCGGTCTGCACCACGCCATGCCGGGCGGGGCGGCGGGGTTCTGCGTGTACAACGACGCGGCGCTGGCGGTGGCGCGGCTGCTGGAGCTGGGCGCCGAGCGGGTCGCGTACGTGGACGTGGACGTGCACCACGGGGACGGGGTGCAGGCGGCGTTCTGGAACGACCCCCGGGTGCTGACGGTCTCGCTCCACGAGCATCCGCGGACGCTGTTCCCGCAGACGGGCTGGCCGGAGGAGACGGGCGGCGAGGCGGCCGCGGGCAGCGCGGTGAACGTGGCGCTGCCGGCCGGGACCGGGGACGAGGGGTGGCTGCGGGCCTTCCACGCGACGGTGCCGGAACTGCTGGCGGACTTCCGGCCGCAGGTGCTGGTGACGCAGCACGGGGCCGACACGCACTTCGAGGACCCCCTCGCGCACCTGGCGGTGTCGCTGGACGCGCAGCGGGCCGTGCAGGAGGCCTGCCACGCGCTGGCGCACGAGTACGCGGGCGGGCGCTGGCTCGCGCTGGGCGGCGGCGGGTACGCGGTGGTGGACGTCGTACCCCGGTCGTGGACGCATCTGGTGGGGATCGCGGCGCACCGGCCGGTGGATCCGCTGTCACCGGTGCCGCAGTCCTGGCTGGACGAGGTGTACGCGCGGACGCGGCAGCCGGGGCCGGCCCGGATGACGGACGGCCGGACGCCGCGGTGGCGGGACTGGGACGCGGGCTACGATCCGGCGGACCGTACGGATCAGGCCGTTCTGGCGACGCGCCGGGCGGTGTTCCCGCTGCGCGGGATGCTGGTGTGACGCGGGGCCGGCCCGTGGCACGGTTACGCCAACTGTGGGGGGAATCGGCGTAATTGATGAACCGGCAGGTGCGGTGCGGCAGCATCGGAGGGTGTTGAGCACCGGCGCGTTGCGTGCGCATCTGCTGGCCGCCCGGTTGGCCGGGCCCGTCGCCACGACGCGGGAGGAGAGCTTACGCAGTTACCGGCTGTTCGCGGCGCGGGATCCCCGGGTGCTGCTGGGGCTGGAGCCGGAGCGGCGCTGGGACGTGGGTGAGCTGCTGGGGCTGATGGCGGCCAGGTGCGGGGTCTCGGCGGATCCGGCGCACGTCAGCGGCCCGGACGTGATCGACCCGGAGCGGACGGTGGCGGCGCTGGAGGCCTTCGCGGAGCGGCTGGCGGCCGCGGCGGATGCCCGGTCGCCCGTGCTGCTCGGGACGGGGCACCCGCACCGGCTCCTGGGCTTCTACGCCGCTTTGGGGCAGGCGTTGTCGGCGGCGGGATGTGTTGTCCTCACCCCGGCGCAGGGGGTGGGTGTCGACATGGCGACCCGGTTCGGCGTACGTCCGCACCGCATCGATTACGTACGGGGTGTCGCGCTGGTGCGGGAGCCCGGCGCGCGGGGGGCGGGGAGTGCCACCGGCGCACACTCCCATTCGCCGCTGCCGGTTCGGATCGTCCTGGGGGCGCTCGCGGAGGCCGGCGGGCCGCTGCCGGACCTGGTGGTCGGGGACCACGGGTGGGTCTGCGGTGCAGGTCAGCTGGGTGTGGAGGCCATCGGGCTGGGCGATACGGATGATCCGGCGCTGTTCGTCGGGGAGGCCGAGGGGCGGGTGGCGGTGGCCGTTCCGCTTGATGACGGGGTGCGCTCGGACTACTACGGCCCACTCCTCCGGCACGTGTTGCACCGCGCCGGGCTGGCGGGGCGTCAGGAGTGGCCGTAGCTCCTCTTCCCCACTCGTATCACCCGCCCCTACTCTGGGGAGTGAGCGTGCGACGACGAGGAGTAACCGGAGGGGAAGCCGGTGCCCGTCATGCGCGGAAGGTCAGGTGGGTGTCATGGCTGCTGGCGAGAGGCCTCTCAGTGAGGTTCAGTTCCTGACCGTGGCGGAGGTCGCCTCGGTGATGCGAGTGTCGAAGATGACCGTGTACCGGCTGGTGCACAACGGTCATCTGCCCGCGATCCGGGTGGGCCGGTCCTTCCGGGTCCCCGAGAACGCGGTTCACGAGTACCTCAGGGAGTCCTTCGTGGGGGTGGAGTCGGCCTGAGACTCTCCCCTTCCGAGGGGGCTCGGCCACATCTCGGAGGGCTCGGATTACAAGCTCAGAGCTTGGGCGGGTAGGCTAGGCCGACGTAGGTCGTGTGGGCCCAGACGCCCCGCACCGATCCCCGCTGGCGCGGGGATGTTCCGAGAAGTGAGCGAGGGTAGTCGTGGGCTCTGTTATCAAGAAGCGGCGCAAGCGGATGGCTAAGAAGAAGCACCGCAAGCTGCTCAAGCGCACCCGCGTCCAGCGCCGTAACAAGAAGTAAACGGCAGCTGTACGTGTTCTCCGCAGCCCCTCCACCATCCTGGTGGGGGGGCTGCGGTGCAGCCGGGGGTACTTCTTCGAGGGAGGCGCTGAGCTCGTGGGGAAGGTCGTGCTCGTCACCGGGGCTGCCCGGCAGCTGGGGGGCCGCTTCGTGCGCCGCATCCAGCGCGACCCCGAGGTGGAACGGGTCATCGCGGTCGACGCGGTGAGCCCGCCGCACCGGCTCGGTGCGGCCGAGTTCGTGCGGACGGACATCAGACAGTCGGCCATCGCCCGGGTGCTCGCGGAGCACGCCGTGGACACGGTGGTCCATCTGGCGGTCACCGGTGGCGCCGTGGGGGCGCCGGGCGGGCGCAGCACCGTCAAGGAGACCAACGTCATCGGGACGATGCAGCTCCTGGGGGCCTGCCAGAAGTCCCCGACGGTACGGCGGCTCGTGGTGAAGTCGAGCACCAGCGTGTACGGGGGCACGGCGCGGGATCCGGCCGTCTTCACGGAGACCACGCAGCCGAAGTCGTTGCCGGCGGGCGGTTTCGCGAAGGACGCCGCCGAGGTCGAGGGCTACGTACGGGGCTTCGCGCGCCGGCGGCCGGACGTGGCGGTGTGCGTGCTGCGCTTCGCGAACATCCTGGGGCCGTTCGCGGATTCCGCGCTGGCGGAGTACTTCTCGATGCCGGTGATGCCGACGGTGCTGGGCTACGACCCGAGGCTGCAGTTCGTGCACGAGGACGACGTGGTGGACGTGCTGCGGCTGGCGGCGGGGGAGCCGCGGCGGGGGACGCTGAACAGCGGGACCTTCAACATCGCCGGTGACGGGGTGCTGCTGCTGTCGCAGTGCGCGCGGCGGCTGGGGCGGCCGACGCTGCCGCTGCTGCTGCCCGCGGTGACGTGGGTGGGGCAGGCGCTGCGGGCGGTGGGGGCGACGGACTTCTCGCCGGAGCAGATCCGGCTGCTGACGCACGGGCGGGTCGTGGAGACGACGCAGATGCGGGAGACGCTGGGGTTCCGGCCGGTGTACACGACCGCCGGGGCCTTCGCGGACTTCGCGCGGAGCCGGGGGAGCGGCTTGTTGCCGCCGGAGCGGGTGGGCCGGGCCGTCGGGCGGGTAGCGGAGCTGTTGAACGTTGACGAGGGAGTGGAGCGATAGTGGCCGACGCCAAGGTCATCCCGTTCGACGAGGACCGGCCGCGCCGCCGGGTCGGTGCGCCCCGGACGGTGCGGGCGGTTCCGGAACCGCCGGAGCCGGTGGAGCCGGTCGCCCAGGCGCCCGCGCGGCGCGGCGGTGACGGCGGCTGGGACCGGCGGATCGCGGGCGGTCTGGCGTTCCTGCGGCGGCGGATCACCGGGGAGTACGAGGTCGACGAGTTCGGCTACGACAAGGAGCTGACGGACCAGGTCCTGATGTCCTTGATGCGGCCGCTGTTCGACAAGTACTTCCGCGTCGAGGTCAAGGGCGTCGAGAACATCCCGAAGGACGGCGGCGCGCTGATCGTGGCGAACCACTCGGGGACGCTCCCGCTGGACGGGCTGATGCTCCAGGTGGCGGTGCACGACCACCATCCGGCGGAGCGGCACCTGCGGCTGCTGGCGGCGGACCTGGTGTTCATGCTGCCGGTGGTGAACGAGCTCGCCCGCAAGGCCGGCCACACGCTGGCCTGTGCGGAGGACGCGCAGCGGCTGCTGGAGGCCGGGGAGCTGGTGGGCGTGATGCCGGAGGGCTTCAAGGGGATAGGGAAGCCGTTCGGAGAGCGGTACAAGCTCCAGCGGTTCGGGCGGGGCGGGTTCGTCTCGACGGCGCTGAGGGCGGGCACGCCGATCGTGCCGTGTTCGATCGTCGGGGCGGAGGAGATCTACCCGATGATCGGCAACGCGAAAACCCTGGCGCGGTTGCTGGGGGTGCCGTACTTCCCGGTGACGCCGACGTTCCCGTGGCTGGGGCCGTTGGGGGCGGTGCCGTTGCCGACGAAGTGGACGATCCAGTTCGGTGAGCCGATCCCGACGGACGGGTACGCGCCGGAGGCGGCGGAGGACCCGATGCTGATGTTCAACCTGACGGACCAGGTGCGGGAGCAGATCCAGCACACCCTGTACAAGCTGTTGGTGCAGCGGAGGTCGGTCTTCTTCTGACGTCGGGCCGGGCGCGGGTGACGCCGGTGGGGCTGGTTGCGGCCAGCCCACCGGCGTTTCTCCTGCTACTCCGCGTCCTCCGCCTGGATGCCCAGGCCCGGGAGGAGACCCGGGAGGAGGGGCGGCAGGGTGATGTCCGGCTGGGGTTGCGCCGGGGGAGCCGCGGGCGGGGGTGTGGACTGGCCGGGCGCCGGCGGGTTCAGCAGGTTGCCCGTGCCGCCCAGGAGGCCACTGCCGGGCGCCGGGGCATTGCTGCCGGACGGGCTGGGCGCGGCCGGAGGCGCCGCCGAGCTGGCGGCGTCCGGTGCCGGTGCGGGCTGCTGCTTGCCCGGGGCCGGGCTGCTCGGCCTGGCCGGGCCGCCGCCCGGACCGCCGCGGTGCTGCTCCGGGGCCTTGGGCAGCATGCCCTGGAGCGGCGCCACCTCGTCGTCTATGGCCTGGAAGACCGAACTCACCTGGTCCCCCACGTCCGTGAGCTGCGGCGGCAGGTTGGACCGGAGCCGGCCCCACGCGTCGCGGTGGGAGTTGGAGAACGAGGACAGCGCCTGGATCGGGCCGAGCGAGCCGTCCCGCTTGTAGGCGGCCTGCAGCAGCCGGTGGCCTTCGGCCGCGTCGTGCTGCATCCCTGCCAGCGCCCGCCGGATCTCCCCGAGGACCTCGTGGTCCAGGGGGCCCGAGCGGCCGCGTTCCATCAGCCGGCGGGCTTCCGACAGCCGGTTCGAAGCCCGGTCGAGGTAGACCTCGCCCCGGTCCGCGCCCTCGTCGGCCAGACCCAGCTTCAGGTCCTCCATGCCCAGCTTGACCGGGTAGAGGGGATCACCGGGCAGGGCGTCGGTGCTGGCAGCGGCCACTCCGCTGAAGGCCCCGGCGGCCACACCCACGGTGAGGCCCCCCGCTGCGATGCCCTTGGACCAGCGGGAGCGGGGCCGCAATTTCCGGAGCGAGGTCGCCCGGTGGGCGCCGCGGCCGGTCCGCTGTTCGGGCACCAGAGGGTCCGCGGCGGCACCGCCTCCGGCCCTCTCCTCCATCACCATGGCCTCCATGGCGGCGACGAGCTGCGCTCGTTGCACCACTTTGACCTCGGGGTCCAGCACCGGGCGCGGCATTTCGCCGAGCACGCTCGCCAGGGCCAACAACCGGTCGTGGTCGGCGGATTCGGCAGGTGCCTCGGACTGCTCGGCCGCCGGATCCGGATCCGAAGGACCGGACGGGGTCCGATCCTCCAGGGCCTGGGCGAAGGCGTTCGCCCGCCGGTGCGGAGTCACGTTCGCGATCACTGGCGGCACCTCCTCTCGTCATGACGATCGACTCCCCAAGGTGTCCGGAAGGTTGCCTTCCTTGAGCACATCCACACTTTCGGGTGAGCGGCTTCGGGCAGGGCGTGTCCAAAGGGAGCCTGCATTCCGCACAACGAGCGGCGCGGCACTTGGGTTACGGACGAAGGATGATCGGACCACAGCGTCATCGAGGGGTCACCGGGTGTGAGGTCGTGTCGTGAGAGCGGGAGGGTGTCAGCGGGCGTCGTCGGGCAGCAGGCGGGCGAGGGTGCGGACCGCCCGGTACTGGAGCGTCTTGATGGCGCCTTCGTTCTTGCCCATCACCCGGGCCGTCTCGGCGACCGAGAGGCCCTGGAGGAAGCGCAAGGTGACGCACTCCTGCTGCTGGGGGTTGAGTTTCCGGACGGCTTCGAGCAGCGCCGCGTTGGAGAGGGACTCCAGGACGGAGTCCTCGGGGCTGCGCTCCACCTCGTTGGCGTCGAGCATCTCGCCGGTGGTGACCTCCAGGCGGAAGCGGCTGGACTTGAAGTGGTCCGCCACCAGGTTCCGCGCGATGGTCACCAGCCAGGCGCCGAAGTCGCGGCCCTGCCAGGTGAAGGTGGAGATGCGGCGCAGCGCGCGCAGGAAGGTCTCACTGGTGAGGTCCTCCGCGGTCGCCTTGCCGCCGACGCGGTAGTAGATGTAGCGGTACACCGTGTCGCTGTACTGGTCGTAGAGGCGGCCGAAGGCCTCGGCCTCGCCGGCCTGGGCGCGTTCGACCAGGTCCATCATGCGGGCCTGGTCGCTGTCCGCCGTGGGGCGGCGGGCGGCGGGCGCGCTCGTCCCGCCGGCGGCGGCCGGGCCGGAGCCCGAGCGAGCGCGTCTGCCCACGGTCGCCCCGCCGTCCGTCAGGGCGTAGCAGGGGCCGGCCGGGCCGAGGCCGGCAGGGACCGCGGCGGCGAGGGCGGGGACGGCGTACGCGGTGGGGACGAAGCCGCGCAGGTGGTCGAGGACCGTCGCGCGCAGCGTAGCCAGGCCCGAGGCGTCAACCCCGACAGGTGGGTACACGGGACTCCCAGAGGCAGAGCTTCCATCACGTGCAGTGCGGGACCGTTCACCCGTCTCGTGGCGACAGATGGGCGGTGGCATGCGTTTGAGGAGAATAACGCTTCGTACAGGCAGCGCTACACCCAGTTGCCTAAATCACCGGTTCCGACATTTCTGTTGCGTGTCCAGGGCATATTCAGACCTGGTTGGTGATCGATTCCTGATCGCTTGGGTGCGCGGAATGGACGCTTCCACGGTGGCTCGCGACCGAGTAGGGCAGGCCGGAGTGCCGCGCCGACGGCGCGGGTAGAGGGGAGCGAATGACCGGCGGGCGGCCCGTGGCGGGGCCGGGGCCCGGCGTTGCTACTTGCGGCGCCGGTGGAGGGCGACCGCGGCGGCCGCGCCGCCCGCGATCGCGCCGACTCCGGCGGCGGCCGGGACGCCGACCTTCACGGCCTTGCGGCCGGTCCGATAGTCGCGCAGCCGCCAGTCGTGGGCGCGGGCATGCTTGCGCAGTTTTGTGTCGGGATTGATCGCGTACGGATGCCCGACGAGTGACAGCATCGGGATGTCGTTGTGCGAATCGCTGTACGCCGCGCAGCGTTCGAGGTCGAATCCCTCGGCGGCGGCCAGCGCGCGCACCGCCTCCGCCTTGGCGGGGCCGTGCAGCGGCTCTCCCACCAGGCGCCCGGTGTAGATCCCGTCCACGGACTCGGCGACGGTGCCCAGGGCGCCGGTCAGGCCGAGGCGGCGGGCGATGATCGTGGCCGTCTCGACGGGGGCGGCGGTGACGAGCCACACCTTCTGGCCGGCGTCGAGGTGGGCCTGGGCCAGGGCGCGGGTGCCCGGCCAGATCCGCTCCGCCATGTACTCGTCGTAGATCTCCTCGCCGATGGCCATGAGTTCGGAGACCTTGTGGCCCTTGACGATGGACAGGGCGCTGTCGCGCGCGTCCTGCATGTGCTCGGGGTCCTCGACGCCGGCCAGCCGGAACCACGCCTGCTGCCAGGCGAAGCGGGCCAGTTCGCGGCGGCGGAAGAACTCGCGCTTGTAGAGGCCGCGGCCGAAGTGGAAGATCGCGGCGCCCTGCATGACGGTGTTGTCGAGGTCGAAGAAGGCGGCGGCGAGGGCGTCGCCCGGAACCGGGAACTGCGGCTCGGCGGCCTCCGGTGCGGCCGTCCCGGGCGCGGCTTCGGCGGCGGCCCCGGGAGCGCCCCCCGGGCCGCTTTCCGGCACGTCTTCCGTGCCGGGGGCCTGTGGCGCACCGGCCTGCGCGGTCTTGCGGGCGGCCTCGGCCGAGGCCTCGCCTGCCAGCACGCTCCGCGCCGTCGCGGAGCGCCTACGGGGGGTGAGCCATCCCAGAGCGGCCATGACGCGAGCATAGCCATTGTGTTCGGGAGTTCCCGAACCGCCGGGAAACGGAGCGGTTAACTCTTCGGGCGCCCCGGCCCGGCGCGGGACAATGACGGCATGAGTCCTCTGCTGCGCCGTAAGGAAAAGAAGCGTCCCGAGGAGCGGATGGTGACGCTCATCGGGAAGCCGGGGTGCCATCTGTGCGATGACGCCCAGGAGGTGATCGAGAAGGTCTGCGCCGAGACGGGCGCACAGTGGGAGAAGAAGGACATCTCGCAGGACGAGGAGCTCTACCGGCTGCACTGGGAGCAGATCCCGGTGGTGTTGGTGGACGGCGAACAGCACACCTTCTGGAGGGTGAACCCCGAACGGTTGCGGCGGGCATTGGGAGCCTGACCGGTTCGCCCGCTACCATCGTGGGCGATTTGTGGGGACTCGGGGGCGTATCGATGAGGAGTGTGTACCGTTTTGCCCCCCTCGGGATTTGAACGGGTTCGGCCCGTTCGCGGCCCGGGTGCCATCTGCCCAGCCCGCGTGACCCCGGTCACTTTGCTCGGACAAACCGGACACAATCTTTGTGCACGCGTTCACAAAGACATAGCCTGCATTCGACGGGGCGGTCCTGGGACACGAGGCCGCCTGCAGCCCCGCTCATCCCGCAGGAGCATCGTGGCAACTGGCCGAACTCACCGACCGGCGACCCGCAGCCGAGGTATTCCCGAGGCCACTGTCGCCCGGCTTCCGCTGTACTTGCGCGCCCTCACCGCGCTCTCCGAGCGATCGGTGCCCACGGTGTCCTCCGAGGAGCTCGCGGCCGCCGCCGGAGTGAACTCCGCGAAGCTGCGCAAGGACTTCTCCTACCTCGGCTCCTACGGGACGCGCGGCGTCGGCTACGACGTCGAGTACCTCGTCTACCAGATCTCCCGCGAGCTCGGCCTGACCCAGGACTGGCCGGTCGTCATCGTCGGCATCGGCAACCTGGGCGCAGCCCTCGCCAACTACGGCGGCTTCGCCTCGCGCGGCTTCCGCGTGGCCGCGCTGATCGACGCCGACCCGGCCATGGCCGGCAAGCCGGTGGCGGGCATCCCGGTGCAGCACACCGACGACCTCGAGAAGATCATCGAGGAGAACGGCGTCTCCATCGGCGTCATCGCCACGCCCGCCGGCGCGGCCCAGCAGGTCAGCGAGCGGCTCATCGCCGCCGGTGTCACCTCCATCCTGAACTTCGCGCCGACCGTGCTGTCCGTGCCGGACGGCGTGGACGTGCGCAAGGTCGACCTGTCCATCGAGCTCCAGATCCTGGCGTTCCACGAGCAGCGCAAGGCCGGCGAGGGCGCCGGCGGCGCGGACGCGGACGCCGGGTCCGGTGCGGAGACCGCCGCCGCGGGCGGGACGGGCGCGGCTCCGGCCGCCGCCGTCGAGCCGCCGGCCGGGCGGGCCGCCGCGGCCGCGCGCAAGGGCGGCCCCGAGGGCGACGTGCCGGCGGTGATGCCGGCATGAGTCTGCTCGTCGTAGGCCTCAGCCACCGCAGCGCGCCGGTGAGCGTGCTGGAGCGGGCCTCGCTGTCCGCCGACGCCAAGGCCAAGCTGCTGCACGACACCCTGGCGGCGGAGCCGGCGGCGGAGGCCGCGGTGCTCGCCACCTGCAACCGCATCGAGCTGTACGCGGACGTGGACAAGTTCCACGCCGGCGTCGCCGAGCTGTCGACGCTGCTCGCCCAGCACAGCGGGGTCGCGCTGGAGGAACTCACCCCGTACCTCTACGTGCACTACGAGGACCGGGCGGTGCACCACCTGTTCTCGGTGGCGTGCGGGCTGGACTCGATGGTCGTCGGCGAGGGCCAGATCCTCGGCCAGATCAAGGACGCGCTCGCGCTGGGGCAGGAGCTCCACACCGCGGGCCGGCTGATCAACGACCTCTTCCAGCAGGCGCTGCGGGTCGGCAAGCGGGCGCACTCGGAGACCGGGATCGACCGGGCCGGGCAGTCGCTGGTGACGTTCGGGCTGGAGCAGCTCGCCGTGCACCTGCCGGTGGAGGAGTGGGCCGCCGGGAAGCGGGCGCTGGTCATCGGCGCCGGGTCGATGTCCTCGCTGGCGGCGGCCACGCTGGCGCGGGTGGGTGTCGCCGAGGTCGTGGTGGCGAACCGGACCGCGGAGCGGGCGGAGCGTCTTGCGGAGATTTTGGTTGCCTCGGGCACTGGTGTCGCTGCGCGGGCCGTGCCGATGGCGGCTGTCGCCGGTGAGCTGGGCCGGGTCGACGTGGTCGTGTCGTGCACCGGGGCCACCGGGCTGGTGCTGACCGGGGACGACGTCGCCGACGCCCTTGCCGGTGCCGGTGGGATGGACCCTGCGGGGCTCTCCCCCACCCCGCCCCTCCCCGGAACCGGGGCCGCGCCCCGGGCCTCCGCGCAGGGTGTGGCCGACGGCTTCGCCGCGGCGCGTGCCGGGGCCCCGGCCGCCGGCACGGGTGGGGCCCTCGCCGACGTGCCGCAGGCGGCCGTCGGCGGCGTCGACGCCGAGGTCGTCGCGCGGCTCGCCGCCCTCGCGGAGGCCGGGCGGCGGATCGCCGACGCCGGGGCCGTGCGGACCATCACCGCGCCCGCCGCCGTCGAGGGCGACGGGTGTCCCGTCGGGCCGGACGCGCCGGTCGCGCTCGCCGGTGACGGGCGCTCCGCGCTCGCCGGGGTCGACGCCGGGTCGCTCGAACTGCACGGGGCCTGGGCCGATCAGGGAGAGGCCGCCGCGCAGCGGCAGCCCCGCCGGGCGGCCCGGAGCCAGGCCGACGGGGCCGTCCCCGTACGGCTGGCGCTGCTGGACCTGGCCATGCCCCGGGACATCGACGCCGCCGTGCACCGCATCCCCGGGGTGCGCCTCGTCGACATCGAGAGCCTCGCCGAGGCGTCCGCCGACGCGCCCATGGCCGCCGACGTCGACGCCGTGCGCGGCATCGTCGCCGGCGAGGTGGCCGCGTTCGGCGCCGCGCAGCGGGCCGCGCACATCACGCCCACCGTCGTCGCCCTGCGGGCGATGGCCGCCGAGGTCGTCGCCATGGAGGTGGCACGGCTCGACGGGCGGGTACCGGACCTCGACGAGCGGCAGCGCGCGGAGGTCACCCAGACCGTGCGCCGCGTCGTCGACAAGCTCCTCCACGCGCCGACCGTGCGCGTCAAGCAGCTCGCGAGCGAGCCCGGCGGCGCCGGGTACGCCGAGGCGCTGCGCGAACTCTTCGACCTCGACCCTCAGACGGTGGCATCCGTCAGCCGGGCGGACGCGGCCGATCCGAAGAACGACGACCCAGGACGGGCATCATGAACACACGTCCCGACCAGCCCCTCAGGCTCGGCACGCGGCGCAGCAAGCTGGCCATGTCCCAGTCCGGGCACGTCGCCGAGGCGGTACGGGCGATCACCGGCCGGCCCGTCGAGCTCGTGGAGATCACGACCTACGGTGACGTCTCCCGCGAGAACCTCGCGCAGATCGGCGGCACCGGCGTGTTCGTCACGGCCCTGCGCGACGCGCTGGTCCGCGGCGAGGTCGACTTCGCCGTGCACTCGCTGAAGGACCTGCCGACCGCGCAGCCCGACGAGCTGGTCATCGCGGCCATGCCCGAGCGCGAGGACCCGCGCGACGCGCTGGTCGCCCGCGACGGCCTGACCTTCGAGCAGCTGCCCGACGGCGCCCGCGTCGGTACCGGTTCGCCGCGCCGCATGGCGCAGCTGAACGCGTACGCCCGCAGCCTCGGCAAGTCCATCGAGACCGTCGCCATCCGCGGCAATGTCGACACCCGCATCGGTTTCGTCCGCGCCGGCGAGCTCGACGCGGTCGTGCTGGCCGCGGCCGGGCTGAACCGGATCGGGCGCGCCGACGAGGCGACCGACCTGCTGTCGGTCGACAACGTGCTGCCCGCGCCCGGCCAGGGTGCCCTGGCCGTGGAGTGCCTCGCCTCCGACGCGGACCTCGTCTCCGCGCTCGGCCGGCTCGACGACCCGCACACGCGGGCTGCCGTGACCGCGGAGCGTGCGCTCCTCGCCGCCCTGGAGGCCGGGTGCAGCGCACCCGTGGGCGCGCTCGCCGACCTTCTGGGCGACGGGCGGATTGTCAATGAAATGCGCCTGCGTGGTGTCGTCGGAACCCTCGACGGTTCGACGCTGGTGCAGCTGTCCACCACCGGTCCCGTGCCCCAGTCGTACGACGAGGCCATGGCGCTCGGCCGCGAACTCGCGGACGAGATGCTGGCCAAGGGCGCGGCCGGTCTGATGGGGGAGCGATCCCGTTGAACCCCTCAAGCCCCACCACCTCCCCCTTCGCGGGCGTCGCCGCCCCCGGGCTCGTCACCTTCCTCGGTGCGGGCCCGGGCGACCCGGGTCTGCTGACGCTGCGCGCCGTGGAGGCGCTCGCCGCCGCGGACGTGCTGATCGCGGAACCCGACGTGCTCGAGGTCGTACGGACCCACGCGCGCTCGGGTGTCGACACGCCGCAGCTGACGGTGGCTGACGAGGTGTCAGCCGCCGCCGGGGTCCCGGCGATCCGTACTCCGTCGACCGCCGCGGACGTCGCCAATCTTGTCATGGAGGCCGCGCGCTCCGGCAGGCGGGTCGTCCGTGCGGTGACCGGCGACCCCGGACTCGAGGGCAACGCGGCCGAGGAGATGCTGGCCTGCGCGCACGCCGGCATCCCCTTCGAGGTGGTGCCCGGCGTGGCGACCGCCGTCGGCGTGCCCGCGTACGCGGGTGTTCCGCTGCGCGGCGAGCAGGGCGCGGACGTGCGGTTCGTGGACGCGCGGCACGCCTCGGCGCGGTGCTGGAGCGAGGTCGGCACGAGCGACTGCGGCGTCGTGGTGTCCGCGACGCTGGAGACCGTCGCCGGCGCGGCCGCCGAGCTGGTGGCGGCCGGGCGCAAGCCGGAGACGCCGCTCACCGTGACCGTGGGCGGTACGACGACCCGCCAGCGGACCTGGAGCGCGACCCTGGGCACGATCGCCCAGGTGTTCAAGCAGGGCAAGGTGCTCCCCTCCCCCGAGGGCTCGCGGCCGGTCATAGCCGTGGTCGGGGAGCAGGGTGCCGCGGCGCGGCGCGAGGAGCTGGCCTGGTTCGAGTCGAAGCCGCTGTTCGGCTGGCGGGTGCTCGTCCCGCGGACGAAGGAGCAGGCCGCTTCGCTCTCCGACCAGCTGCGTTCGTACGGCGCGGTGCCGCACGAGGTGCCGACCATCGCCGTGGAGCCGCCGCGCACCCCGCAGCAGATGGAGCGGGCGGTCAAGGGCCTGGTGACGGGCCGCTACGAGTGGATCGCCTTCACGTCGGTGAACGCCGTCAAGGCGGTGCGCGAGAAGTTCGAGGAGTACGGGCTCGACGCGCGGGCCTTCGCGGGCATCAAGGTGGCCGCGGTGGGCGAGCAGACGGCGGCCGCGCTGGTGGAGTTCGGCGTGAAGCCGGACCTGGTGCCGAGCGGTGAGCAGTCGGCGGCCGGGCTGCTGGAGGACTGGCCGCCGTACGACCCGGTCTTCGACCCGATCGACCGCGTCTTCCTGCCGCGTGCCGACATCGCGACGGAGACGCTGGTGGCCGGGCTGATCGAGCTGGGCTGGGAGGTCGACGACGTCACGGCCTACCGGACGGTGCGGGCCTCGCCGCCGCCGGCGGACACCCGTGAGGCGATCAAGGGCGGCGGTTTCGACGCGGTGCTGTTCACCTCGTCGAGCACCGTGCGGAACCTGGTCGGCATCGCGGGCAAGCCGCACAACGTGACCGTGATCGCCTGTATCGGGCCGGCGACGGCCAAGACGGCGGAGGAGCACGGGCTGCGCGTGGACGTGCTGTCGCCGGAGCCGAGCGTGAGCAAGCTGGCGGAGGCGCTGGCCGCGTACGGGGAGGCGCGCCGGGCGGCGGCCAAGGAGGCCGGCGAGACGGTGTCCAGGCCGAGCGAGCGCCGCCCGGGCGCACGGCGGCGCCGGGCGACGTGAAGTGAGCGGCGGAGGGGCCCGGGAGCGGTGTACGCCCCCGGGCCCCTTCGGCGTACCGGGTGCCTTCGGCGTGCCGGGGAGGGCGGGCCGGGTGCCTTCGGCGTGCCGGGGCGGGCGTACGGGGTGGGCGTACGGGGCGTCCGGACGCGCGGGTACTCAGGCCGGTGCGGGTGGCGGGTTGAGTAGCCGCGCGGATTCCGGCGCGGCCCGGGGCGCGGTTCAGTGGGGCCCATGACCGAGAACCCCGTCGCCCACGACGCCCCCGCCGCAGCCGCCCGCGACCGGCGGGCCTTCCTGGCGCCGCTGCTCTCCACGCTGCTGACGCTGCCGATGGCGCTCCTCGCGCTGTTCTACGCCGGGATGTCGCCGATGGCCTGCGACTCCTGCGACGGCGAGGCCGCGGCCGCCTTCGACGCCGGTTTCGAGACCGCCTGGCCGGTGTTCCTGGGCGCGCTGGTGGTGGCGCTCCTCCTGCTGGCGGCGTGCTGGATCCTGCCGTGGGAGCGCCGCAACGCCGCCCGCCGCGTCCTGCTCGCCCTCGCCGCGCCCGGAGCGGTCCTGCTGGGCACCGTCGTCTTCACGGCGCTGATCGACTGGCCCTAGGGGGGTGGCGGGGAGGTGGCGGGGGCGGGCCTACGCTTGGGGCGACTGCTGTCGAGGCTCGAAGAGGCGACTAGAACATGAGCGCGTACGGATCCTTCCCCGGCTCGCGGCCCCGTCGGCTGCGCACCACCCCGGCGATGCGGCGGATGGTCGCGGAGTACCGGCTGCACCCCTCGGACCTGATCCTGCCGGCGTTCGTCCGCGAGGGCATCAGCGAGCCGCTGGCGATCTCGGCGATGCCCGGCGTCGTGCAGCACACCCGGGACACGCTGCGCAAGGCCGCCGTCGAGGCGGTCGAGGCGGGGGTCTCGGGCATCATGCTCTTCGGTGTTCCGGCGGACGAGAACAAGGACGCGCTGGGCACGGCGGGTACCGAGCCGGACGGCATCCTCCAGCTCGCGATCCGGGACGTGAAGGCGGAGGTCGGCGACGACCTGGTGATCATGTCGGACCTGTGCCTGGACGAGTACACCGACCACGGCCACTGCGGGGTCCTCGACGAGCACGGCCGGGTCGACAACGACGCGACGCTGGAGCGGTACGCGGAGATGGCGCAGGTCCAGGCCGACGCGGGCGTCCACGTGGTGGGCCCCAGCGGGATGATGGACGGCCAGGTCGGCGTCATCCGCGACGCGCTGGACGAGACGGGCCACGAGGACGTGGCGGTCCTCGCCTACACGGCGAAGTATTCCTCCGCCTTCTACGGGCCCTTCCGCGAGGCCGTCGCCTCCTCCCTCCAGGGCGACCGCAAGACCTACCAGCAGGACCCGGCCAACGCGCGCGAGTCGCTGCGGGAGCTGGCGCTGGACCTGGAGGAGGGCGCCGACATGGTCATGGTGAAGCCGGCGGGCCCCTACCTGGACGTCCTGCACCGCGTCGCGCAGGCCGTGGACGTGCCGGTGGCGGCGTACCAGATCAGCGGCGAGTACGCGATGGTCGAGGCGGCCGCGGAGAAGGGCTGGATCGAGCGGGACCGGGCGATCCTGGAGACGCTGCTCGGCATCAAGCGGGCGGGCGCGGACACGATCCTGACGTACTGGGCGACCGAGGTCGCGGGCTGGCTGCGCGCGGAGCGGTAGGCCGCCCCGGCCGCTGCGGCACGCTCCCCGCGGCCGTGCGGGAGCGGTCGCGGTGGGGCGGGCGCACCCTGGAGGGGTAGGCCGACTGTGGAGGTGATCCGCCATGCCCACGCTCGCCGGATGGCACGTGGAGCTGGAGTTCTCCGAGGAGGGCCACCGCACCAGCGCGGCCGCGCTGGTCAGGCTCGCCGACGGCTCCGAGATGAAGGCGCGCGGCTACGCCATGCGCCACCCTTCCGACCCGGAGCAGCTGCGGGTCGGGGAGGAGATCGCGGGCGCGCGTGCGCTCATGGATCTCGCGTCCCAGCTGCTGCAGAAGGCGCACGCGGAGATCGACGAGGCGTCGGGCAAGCACTCCTATCCGTTGAACGGTTGAGCCGCTGACCCGCTGACCCGCTGACCCGCTGACCGGCTGACCGGCTGACCGCCGCTGCGCCGAAGGGCCCGCCCGGGCCCCGGCGCGGGCCTTCGGCGGGCCGGCCGGCCGGGCGGGCGGTCAGCGCGTGCGGTGGCGGAACAGGGCCGTGGCGAGGGCCAGGGCCAGGGCGGTGATGCCCGCGCACCAGGCGAGGGCCGTCCACGGGGTGGTCCCGACGGGCTGGTCCAGGAGCAGGGCGCGCAGCGATTCGATGACCGGGGTCAGCGGCTGGTGCCCGGCGAAGCCGTGCAGCCAGGTCGGCATCGTCGCGATCGGGACGAAGGCGCTGGAGGGGTACGGCAGGAACATCATCAGGAAGGTGAAGCCGCCCGCCGCCTCCGGGGTGCGGGCCAGCAGCCCGAGGGCGGCCGCGAGCCAGGAGATCGCCGTGATGTAGGCGACGAGCAGTCCGGCGGCGGCGAGCAGCGCGAGCGGCCCGCCCGAGGGCCGGAAGCCGATGGCGAGGGCGACGGCCAGCACCAGGGTGGTGGAGAGCAGGTTGCGCACGACCGAGGCCGCGACGTGCCCGGCCAGGACGGGCAGGCCGCCGACGTCCAGGGAGCGGAAGCGGTCGATGACGCCGTTCTGCAGGTCGGCGGCCACGCTCACGGCGGTGCTCGCCGCGCCGAAGCCCGCGCACAGCAGCATGGCGCCGGGGACCACGTACGTCACGTACGCCGTCCCGGTGTCGATGGCGCCGCCGAAGAAGTAGACGAAGATCAGCATCAGCATGACCGGCAGCATCAGGGCGGCGATCAGCGCGTCCGGGCTGCGCCGGCTGATGCGCAGGCTCCGTCCGGTCATGGTCAGGGCGGCGGTGGCGGTCATCGGGCGGCTCCCGTCAGGGCGAGGAACACGTCGTCGAGGGTGGCGCTGCGGAGCGTGAAGCGGTCGACGGCGGTGCGGTCGGGGTCGAGTTCGTCGAGCAGGGCCCGTACGTGGGCGGCGGAGCCGTCGGTGGCCAGGCCCAGCGTCAGCTCGTCGGGGGCGTGGTGCACGGCGCGGGCGGCGAGCGCTTCGTAGGCGTCGCGGCTGGCCAGGGTGAGGTCGAGGCGGTGCCGGGCGACGCGGGCCTTCAGCTCGGCCGGGGTGCCCTCGGCGACGGTCCGGCCCGCGTCGAGGACGCTGACCCGGTCCGCGAGCCGGTCCGCCTCCTCCAGGTACTGGGTGGTGAGCAGGACGGTGGTGCCGTCGGCGCGCATCTCCCGTACGACGTCCCACAGTTCGGCGCGGCTGCGCGGATCGAGTCCGGTGGTGGGTTCGTCCAGGAAGAGCACCTCGGGCCTGCCGACGAGGCTCGCGGCGAGGTCCAGGCGCCGCCGCATCCCGCCCGAGTAGGTGCGGGTGAGCCGGCCGGCGACCTCGGACAGGCCGAAGCGCTCCAGCAGTTCACCGGCGCGGGTGCGGGCGTCGCGGGCGGACAGCCCGGTGAGCCTGCCCGTCATGCACAGCGTCTCGGCGCCCGTCTGGAGGTCGTCCAGGGCCGCGAACTGCCCGGTGAGGGCGATGCGTTCGCGTACGAGGGCCCGGGCGCCCGCGATGTCGTGCCCGGCCACGCGGGCGGTCCCGGAGTCGGGCCGGGTGAGGGTGGCGAGGATCCGGACGGTGGTGGTCTTGCCCGCGCCGTTGGGGCCGAGCAGGGCCAGGACGGAGCCGCGGGGG
Source organism: Streptomyces sp. NPDC048352 (assembly GCF_040651895.1). Classification (NCBI taxonomy): domain Bacteria; kingdom Bacillati; phylum Actinomycetota; class Actinomycetes; order Kitasatosporales; family Streptomycetaceae; genus Streptomyces; species Streptomyces sp. NPDC048352. The sequence continues at coordinate 120,330 of NZ_JBEZKZ010000008.1, read as the reverse complement.
ACGGCCAGGTCGAGGCCGTCGAGGACGCGGGTGCCGCCGTAGGACTTGGTCAGTGCGTGGGCGTACAGGGCGTGGTCGTGCGTGGTCATCGGCAACACGGTCCCTTCTGCGTATGGGTTACGCGCTTCTGTGTAAGTAATACACAGAACTAGGATGTGGGTCAACGACGGAGGAGGGAGGGGTGGCGGTGGAGAAGGACCCGGCGGACGACACCGGCCTCCCGGCGAGCCTGCAGATGGCCTGGGGCCTGCGTGAACGCCCCGGCAAGGGCCCGCGCCCCACCCTCACCCTGCCGAAGATCGTCGACGCGGCCGTCGCCCTGGCCGCCGGCGAGGGCATGGACGCCGTCTCCATGGGCCGCGTGGCCAAGGAACTGGGCGTCTCCACCATGTCCCTCTACCGCTACGTCACGGCGAAGGAAGAGCTGTACATCCTGATGTCCGAGGCGGGCGTCGGCACCCCGCCCCCGCTCCCGGCCGAAGCGGAGCAGTGGGGCTGGCGGGAGCTGCTGACCGACTGGGCGTACGCGCAGCGCACCCTGCTGATGACGAAGCCGTGGATCCTGCGGATCCCGCTCACCGCCCCGCCGGCCTCGCCGAACCAGCTCGCCTGGATGGAACGCGGCCTCGCCTCGATGGCCGGCACGGCGCTGGAGGAGGGCGAGAAGCTCTCGGCGGTCATCCTCATCGGAGGCCTCGTCCGCAACGAAGCCACCATGGCCGCCGACATGATGGACGCCATCATCAAGGGAGGCGTCCCCCCGGACCAGGTGCTGGGCCGGTACGTGACCACCCTGCGCCTGCTGACCGGCCCGGACAGCCACCCCGCGCTGACCCGGCTGCTGGAATCCGACGCCTTCACCGGCTCCGGCGAGCCCGACTTCCAGTTCCGCTTCGGCCTGGACCGGATCCTCGACGGCCTGGCCCGCCTGATCGCGGACCGGACCGCTCCGCCGAGCGCGTAGCCGCCACCGGGTGCACCCTGGAATCCAGCGGCCACGGAGGTGATCGCCATGAAGGATGCCGTCGGATGGCACGTCGACGTGCGGTTCGAGGAGGACGACGAACGCACCCGCGCCGCCGCCCTCGTCCGCCTGCCGGACGGGAGCGAGCTGCGCTCACACGGCTACGCCAGCCGCCACCCCAGTGACGGGAATCAGCCGAGGGTGGGTGAGGAGCTCGCGGCGGCGCGCGCGCTCAACGATCTGAAGGAGCAGTTGCTCACGAAGGCGCACGACGAGATCGACGGGGCGTCGGGCCGCACGTCGTACCCGATCACGCGCTGACCCCGCCTGGGCGGCACCTACCGGCCGACCCAGCCGGTCAGCGCCGCCCAGCTCGCGGGCGCGAGGTCCAGGACGGGCCCGTCGGCGACCTTGGAGTCCCGGACGTGCACGGTGGCGGGCGTGGTGGCGACCTCGACGCAGTTCCCGCCGTTGCTGCCGCTGTAACTGGATTTGAACCACTTCGGTTCGGTGCTCATGGCTGTAGCTCTCCTAGCAGGCGGTCCAACTCGACCCGAGTCTCATCGAGGTTGAGGGCCAGTGTCCGCAGCATGGCATACCTGCGTTCCACCACGCTGACTTCTTTTCCGTGGGAGGTGAGGTGGCTGCCGTGCTGGCTTTCCATGTAGGCGAGTCGCTGGTGGTCCGGGGTTTCCAGCAGGACGAAGGGGCCGTCGAGCGCCGGGTGCTGGGTGCGCTCCAAGGGATAGAGCTGGAGAGACACGCCCGGAAGTACCGAGCAGGCGCGCAGATGGCTCAGCTGCGCCCGGTAGACCTCCCGGCCTCCCAGCCTCAGCCGGAGAGCGGGCTCCCAGATGACGAAGCTGAGCATGACGGGCTCCTTGCGGCTGAGGATCTCGCGCCGCTGGGTGCGTACCGCTGTACGGCCGACGATCTCCTCCTCGTCCAGTACGGGTACGCAGCTGCGGAAGACGGCTTCCGCATAGGCGTCCGTCTGAAGCAGGCCGGGCAGCACCTGGTTCTCGTACGAGGAGATGGCGATAGCCTCGCGCTCACGGTCGAGATACTCCTCGACCCATGGCGGGATCGCATCCACAGAGGGCATCTCATGGGCCGCAACGGTCAGCGTGCCCGGCAGGCCCAGGTGCAGGTCCAGCAGCTCCGCGACGTTCGGCATCAGGGCCCGGCGCCCCTGTTCGATGGAGGCGATCGTCTCCTCATCCAGCTTGACCAGGTCAGCCAGCTGTTTTTGGGTCAGGCCCTTGGCGACGCGGGCGGCGGCTACCTGCCTTCCGATCATCTTCATGGTCGTCGCGTTGGCGCGCGGGCGCTTCTTGGGTGGCATGGCGATGGACTCCCCACCTCTGCACATGGATTACCCCGGACCGACCCGTACTCATCAAGGAGTACGGGTTGGCGCAGGGTCACAGGCTAGTCACGCCGCGCCACCATCGTCCCGTGAACCTAAACACTCAACCCGGTCTGCTGCGCGAGCGGTTGTTCCCGCGGGCCTTCCAGACGGTGGCCGCCGCCCGGGCCTTCACCCGCGACACGCTCACCACATGGGACCTGACCGACCGCCGGGACGACGTGGTGCTCTGCGTGAGCGAACTGGCCACCAACGCCCTGCGGTACGGGGTCCCGCGCGGGCGCGCGTACCGCCTCCGGCTGCTGAACTTCGGCTGCTGCGTCCGCGTCGAGGTGCACGACAGCGGGCCCGGGCTGTCGCGGATCACGGCCGGACCGCCCGGGAACGGGCTGCTGCTCGTCGCCGGGGTGGCGGACGGCTGGGGAGTCCTGCCCCGGCGGCCGGGAAAGGTCGTATGGGCGGAGTTCGGCCCGGGCGGCTGCTAGCTTCGGCTGATCGGAAGGTGTGACGGCCGGAGGGGGATCAATGCCGCGTCCCTGGCGCTGGGTTGTGGTGGTCGGTGCGACCGGCATGGGGTTCCTGATCGCCTTCCGCATCGGACTGTGGGACCCCCTCGGCTGGTTCCCCGAGAAGGAGTCCGACCGGGCCTCCGCCGCCGCCGGCCTCGGCGGGGCCATGGCCGCCGTCATCGCGCTGGTCGGCGGCTGGTGGGCCGGCGGCAGCGGCGGGGACGGCGGGACCTCGGTCCGGCAGCGCGCCCGCGCGACCGGGACGTCGCGGATCACCCAGAGCGGTGCGGCCCCGGCTCCCGGCCGGGTCGACCAGCAGGCCCGCGCCGACGGCGACGCCGAGGTCCGGCAGACCGGCGGCGGTGAACCCGGCGGGGAGGCCTCCTAGTGGCCGCCGAACAGCGCGCCCGGGCCGTCGGCAACGCGCGGATCACCCAGGTCGGTGGCGACCACATCACCTACGCCGCCGGGGCCGGACCCGCGCCCCCGGCAGCCCTCGGGATCCCCGAAGGCCCCGCCGTACTGGTGGGGCGGGACGGAGCGCTCGAGGAACTGGTGGCCCTGCTCGCCGAGGGCGGGCCCACCGTGGCCGTCGTCACCGGGCTGGCCGGGGTCGGCAAGAGCGCGCTGGCCGTGGCGACCGCGCACCGGGCGGTGGAGCTCGGCTGGTTCGGGGACCGGGTGTTCTTCCTGCCCCTGCGCGGCTACGCCCCGGACGGAGGGCTGAGCGGGCCGCAGGCCGTCCAGGAGATGCTGCGGCTGCTCGGCGTACGGGACGCGGACATGCCGGGGTCGCCCGAAGCCTGGGCGGCGCTGTACCGGGCGCGGCTGGCGGGCTTCGCCCGGGCGGGGCAGCGGGTCCTGGTCGTCGCGGACGACGCGGGATCGGTGGCGCAGATCCGCGACCTCGTACCGGCCGGCCCCGCCCATCGGCTGCTGGTCACCTCCCGGCACCGGCTCGTGGCCCCGGGGTTCGCGGCCCGGCTGGTGGGGCTGGAGGAACTGGAGGCAGCGCCGGCGGTCGAGCTGCTGTCCGCCGCGCTGTCGGACGACCCCAGGCCGTCGCGGGAGCCGGAGGCCCTCACCGAGGTCGCGGAACGGTGCGGCCGGCTGCCGCTGGCCCTGACCGTCGCCGGGGCGTTGCTGGCGGGTGACCCGGGTCTGCCGGTGCGGGAGTTGGCGTCGCGGCTCGCGGTGGGGCTGGAGGCGCTGACCTTCGACTACGGCGGCGAGGTGCCGGTCGGGGTGCGGGCGGCCTTCGACCTCTCGTACGCGCGGCTGCCGGCAGGGCAGGCGCGGCTGCTGCGGCTGCTGACGGTCAATCCGGGCCCCGACTGCTCGACGGCCCACGCCGAACTCCTCGCCGGGGCGCAGGACCTGCGGCCGCAGCTCGCCGCGCTCGTACGGGCCAGCCTGCTGACCGAGCAGCCCGTCGGCTCGGGACGCTGGCGCATGCACGACCTCGTACGGCTGTACGCGCGCGAGCGGGGAGAGGAGAACGCCCGGGAGGACGGCCGGGAGGGCGTGATCGACGCCTTCCTCACCCGGCTGCGCCACGACACCGCGGAAGGCCGTGCGGCCCTGGGCCTGGACGGGAGGCCGGTGGCGGGGCAGGGCGTTCCCTCGGCGGCGGAAGCCCTCGGCCGGCTGGAAGCGGAACGCGCCGTGGCCGTCGCCGCCGTGGGCTTCGCGGCCGACACCGGACGGGTCGGGGAGGCGTTGATGCTGTCCATCGACCTGTGCGCGTACCTGAAGCTCTACGGGAACCGGCAGGACGAGCTCGTCGTGACGCGCAAGGTGGCGCAGGCGGCGCGACGGGCCGGATCCCCGGAGTTCCTGGCCGTGGCCCTGAGCAACTACGGCAGTGCCCTGACCGACCAGCAGCAGCCGGCGGAGGCCGTGGAGCAGCTGACCGAGGCGCTCGCCCTGTTCCGGGCGTTTCCCTTCCGGGAGGGGGAGGGCCTGGCGCTGACCGAGCTGGGGGCCGCGTACGCCGGCATGCAGCGCCTCCAGGAGGCGCGGGACGCGAACGAACGGGCCCTGCGGATCTTCCGTGAGCTGGGGAACCTGCACAGCCAGGGCCCGCCCCTGGCCCGCCTCGGGGAGATCCATTACAAGACGGGGAACCTGGACGCGGCCGTGGACGCGTTCCGGCAGGCGGTCGCCCTGATGAGGCGGACCGGGGACCGTCACCGGGAGGCCACCTGGTCCGGCTCCCTGGCGACGGCCCTGTGGGAGGCCGGGCAGCGTCAGGAGTCCCTGGCGGTCCGGGAGCGGGCCCTTGAGACCCTGAGGCAGCTGGGCCACCGGACGAAGGTGGCCTGGACGCTCACCGGGCTCGCCAGTTCGCTGCTTGACGCGGGGGAGCCGCAGGAGGCGTTCGTGCGGATGGAAGAGGCCTACACCCTCTTCCGGGACGCCGGTGACCCCAGGGCGGCGTCCGCCCTGAGCGATCTCGGCCTGCTCCATCTGAAGGCGGGCCGGGTGCGGGAGGGGCTGGAGTCGGCGCAGCGGGCCCGGGCGCTGCTCGCGGACGCGGGGGAGCCGGACGATCAGGCCAGGGCCGCTCAGCGGACGGCGATCGGGCTGTCCCTGCTCGGCCGGACGGGCGAGGCCGTGGAGGCCTTCGAGCGGGCGGCGGAACGCTTCCGGGAAGCCGGCCTGCCCCAGGACGCGGCGGAATGCCGCGAGCTGGCGGCCGCCCTGCGGGAGGAAGCCTCCCCACCGGGTCCACGGCGGCCGGGGCGCCGCGGGCGGAAGTGAGGGCCTTCGCGGACGCGGACCGCAGGCCCGGCCGTCCGTCGTCCGCGGGCGGGCCGCTGCGCGTACTGCTCCCCGCACCCGGCCCACCCCGGCACCCCGGCCGTCACACCGCCCGGCCGGGACGGGCGTCAGGCCGGCTGTTCCGGGGAGGACGCCGTGATGATCGAGAACGCGCCGCCCTGCGGGTCGGCGAGGACCGCCATGCGGCCGGCGACCATGTCGAACGCCGGGGCGAGGACGGTGGCGCCGGCGCGGACGGCGGCCGCCTGGATGTCGTCGACGCTGTCCACGTGGAAGTACGGCTGCCAGTGCGGCGGTACGCCCGGCGGCAGCTTGCTCATGTCCATCATCCCGCCCACCGCCCGGCCGGCGACCTTGAACTCGACGTAGTCGTCGGCGCCGGCCATCTCGGAACGGGCCGTGGTGACGGGCAGGACGGAGGAGTAGAACGCGGAGGCTGCCGGGATGTCGCCGGTGGTGAGTTCGTTCCAGATCAGTGCGCCGTGCTCGTTGACGATGCCCGCGCCCTCGAAGGTCCCGGGCTGCCACAGGCCGACGACGGCGCCGGTCGGATCGGCGACCAGGGCCATCCGCCCGAGGTCCATGACGTCCACCGGGCCCATCATGACGGTGCCGCCCGCGTCGGTGACGGACTTGAGCGTGGAGTCGATGCTGTCCGTGGACAGGTACGTGGTCCACACGGTCGGCGGCAGCGGGTCCGGCACCGTCCCGTCCGGGTTCATCGCCTTCATGATCCCCGCCACCGGCTTGCCCTTGAGGGTGCAGACGGAGTACCCGCCCTGCTCCGCCGGGCCGACCTCGCCCTGCCAGCCGAAGAGGTCGCAGTAGAAGTCGAGGGCGGCCTGCTGGTCGGGGACCATCAGGTCGATCCAGCACGGGGTGCCGGGCTTGTAGGGGCCGTTCATGTCGGGCACGGATGCCTCCGTCGGTGGTGCTGGGGAAGGACGGGCCAACCCCTACCCGGCCCCGGCGCCCGGAACCGGCCCGTACGGGTGACGTCCCGGCGCCGGGCCCGGTGCGGCGTCAGGGGCAGAGGTGGCCGGGGCGCGGGCTGCACTCGCCGGGGTCCGGGTCGACCGGGCCGCCGGGGCGGAAGGTGGACCACCAGATCGGCGTGCCGCCGGAGTAGACCACCGTGTTCCCCGTGTTCTGGATGGCGAGGTACGCGCCCAGGTGGCCGTGGGTGCGGCTGTTCGTCACCAGGCTTCCAGCACCCGGGCCGCGTCAGGGCGGAACCGGCCGTTGTCTCAGGCGCCGGACTTCCGTGCGCGGGCGTCCAGCCGGCGGGCCGCCCCCTCCAGTTCCCGCAGCGTCCCGAACGGTACGACCGCCGCGCGCGCGGGGATCCGTACGCCCCCCGTCAGGGCGATGCGGGTGCCCGACCCGTCCGGGGTCGGGGCCGCCGCCAGCCCGGCGATCAGGAACCGGCTCTGCAGCCAGCACCAGCCGGGGCGGCGGAAGCCCCGCAGGTGGGCCCGGAAGCCGTACCTGCCGCGGGCCAGCGCCTCGACGCGCTCCCCGTCACAGCGCACCACGCGGATCCGCTCGAAGTCGGGCAGGAAGTCCAGGGCGGCCATCACCGGCCACACCTCCTCGAACGGGGCCGCCACCACGCGCTCGGCCACGCGGGCCCCGCGCACTGCGGCGGCCATCACGTGCAGCCGTGCCACGGTGTCGATGTCGGTGCCGGTCATGCGGACCACGCCTTTCGGAAGCTGGAACGGGCCCGGTGCAGCCGGGACTTGGCGGTGCCGGCCGGGACACCGAGGACGGCCGCGGCGGCCTCCTCGTCCAGGCCCTCCACGTCCCGCAACACCAGCACCGCCCGGTGCGCGGGCGACAGCCGGGCCAGGACGTCCCCGATGTCGGCGGCCAGCTCGGGATCCCCTTGCGCCGGCACGTCCGCCGGCTCGGCGGGACGGACCCGGGCCGCGCGCTGCGCCGCGCGCACAGCCTCCCGCACCGCGATCGCCCGCACCCACCCGTACAGCGCCTCCGGCTCCCGCAGCGACCGCAGCGACGTGAACACCGCCAGCAGCGCCTCCTGCGCGGCGTCCGGGCCGTCCCCGAGGGCGATCGGGGTGCAGATCCGGGCGATGTAGGGGGCCAGGTGGTCGAGCAGCTCGTGCAGCGCCAGGGTGTTCCCCGCCCGGGCCGCCCGGGCCAGCGCCACCCCGCGCTCGCGTTCCTGCGGGCTCACCTGGCGCGTGCCAGCCGGGCCACCGCCCAGCCGAAACCGAGGCAGGTGGGCGTGTACACGGCCAGGTTCAGGGCGTGGAAGGGGCTGCCCGGCGGACTCGCGAGGACGCCCGCCGCCCAGCCCAGCCCCGCCAGGCCTCGTACTCCGAGCCCCACGGCCACCGCCCCCGTCACGGCCCGCGCGAGCCGGCCCCCGCGCCCGTACCCGTGCGCCAGGACCCCCGCCCCGGCGGTCAGCGTCAGCGCCGCCAGCGGCAGCACCACCCGCGGCCCGAAGGACACCTCCGTGCCGAGCACGGCGAGCGACAGGGCCCGCTCCCCGGACGCCGGCCAGGTCGCCCCGGTCGCCCAGTACAGGTGCGCCAGCCCGTCTGCCCCCAGCAGCCCCGCCACCGCGATCCCGGCCCGCCGCCGCGCCGTCCCGTCCATCCCCGCTCCCCTCACCGTGCCGCGCCCTGACACACCGAAGAGGCCCGCTCCCGCCCGGACGTTCCCCGTGACGCCGCTCACACGCACGACGGCCCCCTCCCTTGCCGGGAGGGGGCCGTCCGCCGAGCCGGTGCCGGACCTCGTCAGAGCTTCTCGGGAGTGCGGATGCCGAGGAGGGACATGCCCTTCGACAGCGTCCGCGCGGTCAGGTCGCACAGGAAGAGGCGGTTCTCGCCGACCACGAGCTCCGGCTCCGGCTTGATGACCGGGCACTGGTCGTAGAACGTCGTGAACAGCGACGACAGCTGGTAGAGGTACGCCGCCAGCTTGTGCGGCGCGTACTCCGCCGCGGCCTCGCCGATCAGCGCGCCGAAGCCGTCCAGGTGCAGGCCCAGCGCGCGCTCCGCCGGGGCCAGCTCCAGCTCCGGGTGGGCGGCCGGCCGCCGCTCGCCCGCCTTGCGCAGGATGGACCGGATCCGGGCGTACGCGTACTGGAGGTAGACGGAGGTGTCGCCGTTGAGCGAGACCATCTGGTCCAGGTCGAACTTGTAGTCGCGCGCGGCCGACGTCGACAGGTCGGCGTACTTCACCGCGCCGATGCCCACGTACTGGCCGTTCTCGACGATCTCCGCCTCCGTCAGGCCCACCTTCTCGGCCTTCTCGCGGACGACGGCCGTCGCCCGCTCGACCGCCTCGTCCAGCAGGTCGACCAGCCGGACCGTCTCGCCCTCACGGGTCTTGAACGGCTTGCCGTCCTTGCCGAGGACCGTGCCGAACGCCAGCTGAACGGCCTTGACGTCCTCGTTGAGCCAGCCGGCCCGGCGGGCCGTCTCGAAGACCATCTTGAAGTGCAGCGACTGCCGCGCGTCCACCACGTAGATCAGGGACGTGGCCGACAGGTCGGAGACGCGGTTGCGGATCGCGGAGAGGTCGGTGGCGGCGTAGCCGAAACCGCCGTCGGACTTCTGGACGATCAGCGGCGTCGGGTTGCCGTCCGGCCCCTTGTACTCGTCGAAGAACACGCACAGCGCGCCGTTGGAGCGGACGGCGACGCCCGACTCCTCCAGCAGCTTGCAGGTCTCGACCAGCATGTCGTTGTAGCCGGACTCGCCGACGACGTCCGGGTCCTGGATGTCCATGTCCAGCTTGTTGAAGACCGAGTAGAAGTAGATCTTCGACTCGTCCACGAACCGCTGCCACAGGGCCAGGGTCTCCGGGTCGCCCGCCTGGAGGTCCACCACCCGGGCCCGGGCGCGCGTCTTGAACTCCTCGTCGGAGTCGAAGAGGGCGCGCGAAGCCTTGTAGAGGCGGTTGAGGTTGGACATCGCCTCTTCACCGGAGGCCTGGGGGTCCCCCTCGGCGGCCTTGTGGTCCAGCTCGTGCGGGTGCTCCAGCAGGTACTGGATCAGCATGCCGAACTGGGTGCCCCAGTCGCCGATGTGGTGGCGGCGGATCACCGTCTCACCCGTGAACTCCAGGATCTCCACCATCGCGGCACCGATCACGGCGGACCGCAGGTGGCCGACGTGCATCTCCTTGGCCACGTTGGGCTGCGCGTAGTCGATCACGGTCGTGCCGGCGGACGCGTTGAGCGGCACGCCGAGCCGGTCGTCGGCGGCACGGGCGGCCAGGGTCTTGATGATCGCCTCGTCGGAGACGGTGATGTTGAGGAAGCCGGGGCCCGAGACCTCGACCTCCTTGATCACCCCGCCCTTGTCCAGGCCGTCGAGGACGGTGGCCGCCAGCTCGCGCGGGTTGGCCTTGGCCTTCTTCGCGAGCGCCAGGATGCCGTTGGCCTGGAAGTCGGCCCGGTCGCTTCGTCGCAGCAGCGGGTCGGCGGCACCGGCCTCCGGCAGGGCGGAGACGAGGGCGTCCGCGACGCGCTGTTCGACGGAGGAAGCGAGGGAAGGGACCGAGGCCATGAGCTGCCGTTCCTGTGAGGTTGCGCCTGAAGGTGCACTTGGGTGTTCCGACAAGTGCCGAGTATCCCACGCGGAGGGGCCCGGCCTCTCGGGATATCACTGCGCGGAAGCAACCCCGGAGCGGCAGCTTCCGTCTGGGAGAATGGCCGAAGCCAGCATTCGAGATAGAAGGACGTGTCGTGGCTCAGAGCGCCCAGAGCAGCAGCACAGAGACCGACTGGGTCTCCCGTTTCGCGGACGAGGTCATCGCCGAGGCGGAGCGCCGAGCCCCGGGCAAAGTGATCGTCGTCGCGTCCGGGCTCTCCCCCTCCGGCCCGATCCACCTCGGCAACCTGCGCGAGGTCATGACCCCGCACCTGGTCGCGGACGAGATCCGCCGCCGCGGCCACCAGGTCCGCCACCTCATCTCCTGGGACGACTACGACCGGTACCGCAAGGTCCCCAACGGCGTCCCCGGAGTCACCGAGGCGTCCCACGCCCAGCACATCGGCCGCCCGCTGACCGCCGTGCCCGCGCCCGAGGGGTCCCCGTACCCGAACTGGGCCGAGCACTTCAAGGCCGCCATGGTCGACTCCCTGGCCGAGCTGGGCGTCGAGTACGACCCGATCAGCCAGACCGAGCAGTACACCTCCGGTGCCTACCGCGAGCAGGTGCTGTTCGCGATGAAGCACCGCGCCGACATCGACGCCGTCCTCGACCAGTACCGCACCAAGCAGAAGCCGGGCGGCAAGAAGCCCCAGCAGAAGCAGGCCGACGCGGCCGAACTCGAGGCCGCGGAGGGCTCGGGCGCCGCCGCCGAGGACGACGGCAGCGCCGAGGGCGCGGAGTACTTCCCGTACAAGCCGTACTGCGGCGCGTGCAACAAGGACTTCACCAAGGTCACCGCCTACAACGACGAGACCACCGAGCTGACCTACGTCTGCACCGAGGACGAGTTCACCGAGACCGTCAAGCTCTCCGAGTTCAACCGCGGCAAGCTGGTCTGGAAGGTCGACTGGCCCATGCGCTGGGCGTACGAGGGCGTCGTCTTCGAGCCCTCGGGCGTCGACCACTCCTCGCCCGGCTCCTCCTTCCAGGTCGGCGGGCAGATCGTCGGCCTCTTCGGCGGCGAGCAGCCCATCGGCCCGATGTACGCCTTCGTCGGCATCTCGGGCATGGCGAAGATGTCCTCCAGCAAGGGCGGGGTCCCCACCCCGGCCGACGCGCTGAAGATCATGGAACCGCAGCTGCTGCGCTGGCTGTACGCGCGCCGCCGCCCCAACCAGTCCTTCAAGATCGCCTTCGACCAGGAGATCCAGCGCCTCTACGACGAGTGGGACAAGCTGGAGGCCAAGGTCGCCGACGGCACCGTCCTGCCGGCCGACGCCGCCGCGCACGCCCGCGCCGTCCGCGTCGCCTCCCACGAGCTGCCCCGCACCCCGCGTCCGATGCCGTACCGCACCCTCGCGTCGGTCGTCGACATCACCGCCGGGCACGACGAGCAGACCCTGCGGATCCTCTCCGACCTGGACCCCTCCCAGCCGCTGGGCTCCCTGGACGAGGTCCGGCCGCGCCTGGACCGCGCCGAGAACTGGATCACCACCCAGGTCCCGGCCGACCAGCGCACCCTCGTCCGCGAGGACGCCGACACCGAGCTGCTGTCCTCCCTGGACGACGCCGGGCGCGAGTCGCTGCGGCTGCTCCTGGAGGGCCTCGACTCGCACTGGTCCCTGGACGGGCTCACCACGCTCGTCTACGGCGTGCCGAAGGTGATGGCCGGCCTGGAGCCCGACGCCAAGCCGACGCCGGAGCTCAAGGTCGCCCAGCGCGAGTTCTTCGCCCTGCTCTACCGGCTGCTCGTGACCCGCGAGACCGGCCCGCGCCTGCCCACGCTGCTGCTCGCGGTGGGCGCGGAGCGGGTGCGCAAGCTGCTCGCCGCCTGACGCGGAGCGCCCGTACGGAAAAGGGCCCGCACCCCCGGTTCGCCGGGGGTGCGGGCCCTTTTCCGCGGTCGCGGCGCGCGGTCGCGCGGGTTACGGGATGTGCTCGTCCATCAGGTCGCGCTGGTAGCGCTCCTTCAGCCGGGGGATCAGCTGCTTGAGCTCGGCCGCGTCGCGCGAGTCCGCGATCCCGAGGCGGTCGGAGAGGCGCTCCTCCAGCTGCACGGGGCTCGGGACCTGGGCGTACTCCTCGATGTAGGCCCGGAAGACCTCGTACGCGGCCTCCCGGAACTTCTCCTCGTCGGCGTCGGAGAGGGCGTCGGCGGGCTCGGCCTGCTCGGCCTGCTCCTCCGGCCCGGCCGGGGGCATGACCGGGATCGGCTCCAGGCCCTCGACGTACTGCGGGTTGTAGTCGCCCTCGTACGCCGCCTGCGGGGCGAGCGGCGCCGCGAACCAGGCGCTGTCGTGCGCCGCGGGCATGGCCGTCGGCTCCACCACGAAGGGCGCCGGGCCGTGCACGGGGCCGGGGACGGGGGCGGGGGCGGCGACGGGCGGCTGGGCCTGCGGGCCGGCCTGCCGGGGCAGCCCGGCGGGGGCCCGCGTACCGGTCTCGGGCTGCACGGGGGCGGCCTGCGCGGGTTCCGGCACGGAGTGCTGCCCGGAGGCGTGCGCGGGTTCCTGCGCGGAGGTGTGCGCGGGTTCCTGCGCGGAGGTGGGAGCCGGGCCGGGGGCCGGCGCCGCCACCAGGGCGGGAGCACCCGCCGAGCCCGCGGTGACCGCCGCCGGAGGCAGCAGCACCGGGTCGATGCCCGCGGCCGCCAGCCCCTCGGGCGCCGTCTGCGACAGCGGCACACCGATCCGGGCCAGGCGCAGCGGCATCAACGCCTCCACCGGCGCCTTGCGCCGCCACGCCCGCCCGTAACGGGCCTGGAGCCGCGCCTGGTAGATCAGCCGGTCCTGCTCCATGCCGACCGCCTGCTCGTAGGAGCGCAGCTCCCACAGCTTCATCCGGCGCCACAGCTTGAAGGTGGGCACCGGCGACAGGAGCCAGCGGGTGATCCGCACCCCCTCCATGTGCCGGTCCGCGGTGATGTCCGCGATCCGGCCCACCGCGTGCCGAGCCGCTTCGACCGTGACCACGAACAGCACCGGGATCACCGCGTGCATGCCCACGCCCAGCGGGTCCGGCCAGGCCGCCGCGCCGTTGAACGCGATCGTCGCCGCCGTCAGCAGCCACGCCGTCTGGCGCAGCAGGGGGAACGGGATGCGGATCCACGTCAGCAGCAGGTCCAGCGCCAGCAGCACGCAGATGCCCGCGTCGATGCCGATCGGGAACACCAGCGAGAAGCTGCCGAAGCCTTTCTTCAACGCCAGCGCGCGCACCGCGGAGTACGAACCCGCGAAACCGATGCCCGCGATGACCACGGCTCCGGCGACCACGACACCGATGAGAATCCGGTGCGTACGAGTCAGCTGCATCGCGGCCACGCGATCCCCTCCCCTTGCCTTGTCGAGCTACGGCAGGCACAGCGTACGGGTGACTGCGCGTCACCCGTGCCGTAGGCCCCCTCCTGTCGGCGGGTCTGCTGCCGGGCTACTGCTGGGGCGAGGCCGACGCGGAAGCGGAAGCCGAAGCGGAACCGGACGGAGCCGCACCCTGGTCGGTGTTGGCGGAGGCGATCGAGGCAACCGTCTCCTTGGCCGCGGAGATCGCGTCCTGGAGCAGCTTGCCCTGGTCCGGCGCACCGGCGCCCTCGTAGGCGGCACCGTTGAAGTCGAGGGTCACCACCACGTTCTGCGTGCGGACGACGACCGTGTTGTTGAAGAAGTCGACGTCCTTCTTCACGCCGTAGGCCACCGTGGTGCCCTGGTCGCCGACCCCGCCGGCCTGCTCCACCTTGACGTCGTGCGCGCCCTCGGAGGCCTTCGCCAGCTCGATCTGCTTGTTGTACTGGTCTTCCGCACGCTTGTTGCCGCTGCCGAGGGAAGCGTGCGAGTCGTAACGGACCAGGGAGACGGACAGCCAGCGGTACTGCGAACCCTTCGCACCGTCGGTGTCCAGGCCGTTCCAGGAGCAGCTGGCGCGGTTCGAGAGGTCGTTGGACTTCGCCGCCGTGCCGTTCTTGTCCTTCGCCTCGGGGACGAGCGACTCGACGGTCTTGCCGGCCAGCGCCTTGCAGGGGTCGGGCAGCTTCGCGAAGGCCACCTTCTCCAGCGGGGCCGACGGCTTCGTGCTCGGCTTGGCGGACGCGGAGGAATCGGACTTCTTGCCGGAGTCCGAGCCGCCCGAGGACTTGCCCGAGTCGGACGAGCAGCCGGCGACGGCGAGGATCACCGGGACGGCTGCGCAGGCGAGAACGCGGGTGAGGCGCGAGGCTGATCGGTGCATGTTTCCTTCAGACGTTGGGGGCTTCTTCGGGGCGCGTTACGGGCGCGGGACCCGAGCAACGGTAGCCCGACCGGGCGCCCGGCTGCTGTGCGCGCCGTCACGGGGGGCGTGCGCGCCCCCCGTGGGGGGCGCTGTCACTGGTTGAAACGCTCGGCCAGGGCCTGCGCCAACTGACGTGCCCTGTCCTGCGTTTCCGCACTCGGGGGGACCGTGCCCGGGCCGGACGGCTGCACGCTGTACTCGACGGTGACCAGGACGTTGGAGGTGCGGAAGACGATCCGCACGGTCCGGGCCTGGGCGGCGGTGGCGCCGGCCGCGGCGAGCTTGTCGTCGAGGAAGGCCTCGTTGCCGAGCCCCTCCAGGACGCGCGAGCCGAGCTCGGGCGGGGTACTGGGGGAGGCCGGCGCGGAAGCCGGAGCGGAACCCGAACCGGAAGCGGCCGGGGCAGGCGCGCCACTGCCGCCCGGAAGGCCGGCGGGGCTCGCGCCGGGGCCCGTGGCGGAGCCTGTGGCGGGGGCGCCGCCCGGGGGCGGGCCGGTCGTCGGGCCGCCCGTCGGGTTGCTCGTCGGGCCGCCCGTCGGGTTTGCCGTCGGACTGACCGTCGGGCCGGTCGGGCCGGGGAAGGGCAGGTGCGCGTCGGTCAGCCGGCGCACGTACACCTGGCGCGCCTTGTCGTCGTCGCTCGTCGTGGCACGGTCGTACGAGACGACGCGCTCGAAGGTGACCGACAGCAGCAGCGTCCCCTCGGGGGTCTGCGCGTTCCACCGGCAGCCGACGTGCCGGTCACCGTCGTACGAGGCCTCCGCGGTCCCGGCGTAGAGCTGGTCGCGCTGTTCGGTGGTCAGGGAGTCGACGGCCGGGAGCATGGCCCGGAGCCGCTTGGGGTCGGCGGCCTTGCAGGGCTGCGGCAGGCTGCGGTACTTGCCGGGCTGCG
This sequence comes from Streptomyces sp. NPDC048352, assembly GCF_040651895.1. Lineage (NCBI taxonomy): Bacteria > Bacillati > Actinomycetota > Actinomycetes > Kitasatosporales > Streptomycetaceae > Streptomyces > Streptomyces sp. NPDC048352. The sequence goes on along the minus strand of NZ_JBEZKZ010000008.1, from coordinate 104,912 downwards.
CGGGCACGGCGGTGTTCCCGCCGCCCTTGGGGTCGCCGGCCCCGGTGCCGCTGCTGTCGGTGCACCCGGCGAGCCCGGCCGTGCCGGCCACGAGCGCGGTGAGCATCGCGATGCCCGGCAGGACTCGGCGACGTACCGGCGATCGGTCCACGTCCACTGGCTCCCCTGGCTCCTTCGGGAAATTCCGTTGCCGCGACTCGGGCACGGATGGACACAATGTCTATCGCACACGCTGGTGCCGGCGCCGGTTCCCTGTCTGCTTTGGGGCTATGAGCGCGGCTTTTCGCGTATTCATACTTTTCTGTGGATTTCAGGGGATTCTTGTCTTATGTCGTACGTAGAGGTACCAGGGGCGAACGTCCCGATCCGGATGTGGGCGGACCCGGCGTCCGTCGAGGACAGCGCGATGCGGCAGCTCCAGAACACGGCCGGGCTGCCGTGGATCAAGGGCCTGGCCGTGATGCCGGACGTGCACTACGGCAAGGGCGCCACGGTGGGCTCGGTCATCGCCATGAAGGACGCGGTCTGCCCGGCCGCGGTCGGCGTGGACATCGGCTGCGGCATGTCCGCGGTCAAGACCTCCCTGACGGCGAACGACCTCCCCGGCGACCTGTCCAAGCTGCGCTCGCGCATCGAGCAGGCGATCCCGGTGGGTGCGGGCATGCACCGCGAGGCGGTGGACCCGGGGCGGCTGTACGGCTTCTCGGAGGAGGGGTACTCCGACCTCTGGGAGCGCTTCGACTACCTCGCGGACGCGGTCAAGTTCCGGCGGGACCGGGCACTGCGGCAAACCGGGACATTGGGCTCTGGTAATCACTTCGTAGAGATTTCAATCGATATGTCGGGAGAAGTGTGGCTCATGCTGCACTCGGGCTCCCGCGGTATCGGCAACGAGCTCGCCGCGCACCACATCGGCGTGGCGCGGGGACTGTCGCACAACCAGAACCTCGTCGACCGGGACCTGGCGGTCTTCCTCGCGGCAACCCCGGAGATGGAGGCGTACCGCAGCGACCTCTTCTGGGCGCAGGAGTACGCGAAGTACAACCGCGCCGCCATGATGTGCCTGCTCAAGGAAGTCATCCGCAAGGAGTTCCGGAAGGCCAAGGTCTCCTTCGAGCGGGAGATCAGCTGCCACCACAACTACGTGGCGGAGGAGCGGTACGACGGAATGGACCTGCTGGTCACCCGGAAGGGCGCGATCCGCGCCGGCAGCGGCGACTACGGGATCATCCCGGGCTCGATGGGCACGGGGTCGTACATCGTGAAGGGGCTCGGCAACGAGAAGTCCTTCAACTCCGCCTCGCACGGAGCGGGCCGCAGGATGAGCCGGACGGCGGCGAAGAAGCGGTTCACGACGCGCGACCTGGCGGAGCAGACCCAGGGCGTGGAGTGCCGCAAGGACTCGGGCGTCGTGGACGAGATCCCGGGCGCGTACAAGTCGATCGAGCAGGTCATCGACCAGCAGACGGACCTGGTGCAGGTCGTGGCGAAGCTCAAGGCCGTCGTCTGCGTGAAGGGCTGAAGCGCTGAAGCGCTGAAGGCCCGAGGGGGGCACCGCCGTGGCGGTGCCCCCCTCGGTCGCCCGTCTGCCGGTGTGGTGTCAGCGGGCAGGGGTGCTAGCTGATCTTCGAGAGGCCCTTGTCGATGTGGGGGGCGCTGCTCGGCTTCAGCGGGGTGTGCTTCTTCTTGGTGGGCGGCGGCGGGACCTGTCCCGGCTGGGGGTTCGCCGGGGTCCAGACGACCGGGGTCGGGCAGTCGAGCCGGTCCGGCTCGCCCCGGACCACCGCGCACTCGGTCTCGTAGACGGTTCCGGATGCGGTGAGCACCTCGACGATGACCCGGTTGGCGGTCTCGGCGATCGTGACGCCGCAGGGGTTGGCCGGGAACGTCGGGGAGCCGGTGGTGAGGTTGTACCAGGTGTAGGCCGGGGTGGTCGGGTTGGCCGCGTTGAAGTCGTAGACACCCGCCCACACGATGCCGTTGGGGCCCAGTACGGCCTTGTACTTGACTTCTTCCTCGTCCCAGGAGGTGGAGATGTCCACGCAGGGTCCGGGCGGCCCGGGGGTGCCGGGGGCGCCGTCGCGGCCGTCACGGCCGTCACGGCCGTCGCGCCCGGGAGGTCCGGGAGGCCCGGGAGGGCCGACCCGGCCTTCGCACTTGTCCTTGTGCGGGTTGGCCTTGGCGCCCTTGACGTCGGGGTCGTAGTCGTCGTCGTCCCTGCAGTCGTCGCCGCCGCCCTGCGCGCTCGCGGCGGCCACCGCGGCCGCCTGCGGCGCACCGGTGTCGGCCTGCACGGGGGTGGCGAGGCCGAGCATCGCGATGGCCATCGAAGCCACCGCACCGCCGGCGAGCCATCTGGTCTGCCGGGGTAGCGGGCCCATGGGGGACGGTGTCCTTGTCTCAGGACTCATGTGTGGTGCTCCTCGTGGAACCGGAGGGTCTGACCCTGGGGGGTCGACCTCGAGGTCTGGCGACCTCGATCTGCATGGTTCGGCCGCCGGGTCCCGTGCGGCGTGAGGCGCGAGGTCCGATCATCTGATCGGCGGCACATATGGCGCCGATCGGCCGAGCCGGGGTTCCGGCGGGGTCGCGGCGGGTGAGGGACGCGGCGAGGGCCGCCGGCTGGCGCCGGCGGCCCTCATGTCGCTCCGCAGGGCCGACTAGAGCTCGCGGTGCACCTTCGTGTTCGAGGCCTGGGCGCGGGGGCGGACCACCAGGAGGTCGATGTTGACGTGGCTGGGGCGGGTCACCGCCCAGGTGATGGTGTCGGCCACGTCGTCGGCGGAGAGGGGCTGCGCCACGCCCGCGTAGACCTTCTCGGCCTTGGCGGAGTCGCCGCGGAAGCGGGTCTTCGCGAACTCCTCGGTCTTGACCATGCCGGGGGCGATCTCGATGACGCGGACGGGCTGGCCCACGATCTCCAGGCGGAGGGTCTCGGCGAGGACGCGGGCGCCGTTCTTGGCGGCGACGTAGCCCGCGCCGCCCTCGTACGTGGCGTGGCCGGCGGTGGAGGAGAGCACGACGACCGTGCCGTCGCCGGAGGCGGTGAGGGCGGGCAGCAGCGCCTGGGTGAGGTTGAGGGTGCCGATGACGTTGACCTCGTACATCGTGCGCCAGTCGGCGGGGTCGCCGGTGGCGACGGGCTCGGCGCCGATGGCGCCGCCGGCGTTGTTGACGAGGACGTCGACGGAGGGGAAGCGTTCCAGGGAGGCGGCGAAGGCGTCGACGGCGGGGCGGTCGGTGACGTCGAGGGCGTGGGCGGTGGCCTCGTGGCCGGCTTCGGTGATCTCGGCGGCGAGGGCCTCGATGCGGTCCTTGCGGCGGGCGGTGAGGACGACGTGGTAGCCGGCCGCGGCGAGCTGCCGGGCGGTGGCCGCGCCGATTCCGCTGCTCGCGCCGGTGACTACGGCGGTTCGGGTGGCCGGGCGCGTGCTCATGGGCGGGGCTCCTCGTGGGGTCGCGTGGTCGCGGGGGTCGCGGGTCGCGTGGTCGCGGGGTCGCCCGCCGGTTCGGTCGTTCGTACGGGCGAATGCCCGCCAGCATAGGCCGGGTCGGCGGCGCGGCGCGTACGTGATCACGGCTGCTGCGGCGGGGGTGAGGGGCGCGGTGGCGGTGATCGGCCTGGTCCGCGGCCTGCGCCGGGGCCCGGTGCCGGGGGCGGGGCGAATGGCGGAGGGCTTGCCCTCATTCGTGTGATGGTCCGATCGGCGGCTGGGCGGGGTGGCTACCGTCCGCGCGAGGAGGTGGTGGCGGTGCGCCGTGGTGCCGTACGGAGTGTGGTGGTGGCGGGCTTGCTGGTGCTGTGCGGGGCCGGGCCGGCGGATGCCCGGTCCGGCCCCGGGGCGGAGGCGGACGTGGCGTACCACGGGCGGGTCCGGCTGTCCCACGGGCAGCTGAAGCTGTGGATGGTGCCGCGGAACGAGGGCCCGTCCGCGGTGCCGGACGCGACGGTGCGGGTGCGGCTGTCGGCGGACCTCGCCGACCGGCCCGAGCTGGACGAGGGGTGCGCGCGGGTGGGCCGGCGGGAGGTCGTGTGCGAGACGGGCGCGCTGCCGGAGCACGGGCAGGGCCGGCACATCGCGCTGCTGCTGGGGCTGCGGGAGCGGCCGGCAGAGGTCGCGGTGCGGATCGACACCCTGTGGGACGGCGGCGCGACCGACCGCAACCACGCCAATGACGAGCACGTGGTGCTGGCCCTGGACACGGGCGACACGTACGCCTTCTGAGGCCTGTCGGAGGCTGCTACGCCTTCCGGGGCCGTCCTCCCGGGAGCAGCCAGCGGGCGACGGCGGCGGCGGTCTTGGCGTCGTCGGCCGCGGGGGCGCTCCAGGCGACGTAGCCGTCGGGGCGTACGAGGACGCGGGCGGTACGCCCCTGCGTGGCCCAGTGGTGGTGCGTGAGGGGCGTTCCGGGCGGGGTGGCCGCGCCGGGCGGGGTGATGAGGACGAAGCCGCCGGCGCGCAGGGCCTCGTAGAGCCGCGTTCCGGCGGCGAGGGGGAGGTCGGGGGCGCGCCGGCCGGCGGGGGTGGGGCGCCGGGTGCCGGGCGGCGGCGGGTAGGCGATGCCGATGCCGGAGACGAGGCCGAGCGCGCGGTCCTGGGCGGGGCCGAGGCGGGCGAGGAGGCCGGCGCCGAGGCGGCGGGCGGTGCGCCGGGCGGGGGTGCCGGCGGTGACGGCGCGGACGAGGGCGCCGCTGGCGCGCAGGACGAGGCGGCCGACGGGGTGGCGCTCGCGGTGGTAGCTGTCGAGGAGGGCTTCGGGGTCGGGGGCCTGGCCGTGCAGGACGGCGGCGAGTTTCCAGGAGAGGTTGGCGGCGTCCTGGAGCCCGGTGTTCATGCCGAGGCCGCCGGCGGGGGAGTGGACGTGCGCGGCGTCGCCGGCGAGGAAGACGCGGCCGGCGCGGTAGTGGGGGACCTGGCGTTCGTCGCTGTGGAAGCGGGACATCCAGCGCGGGTCGTGCATGCCGTGGTCGCTGCCGAGGGCGGCACGGGTGAGGGCGCGCAGTTCGTCGAGGGAGGTGGGGTCGGTGTCGGCGGCCCGGGCGTCGGGGCTCCAGGCGATGGCGCGGTACCAGCCGTCGCCGAAGGGGACGAGGAAGGCGAAGGCGTCGGCGGTGCCGTTGGCGGTGAGGGTGTCCTCGGGCGGGTCGGTGAGGCGGACGTCGGCCAGGATCATGGAGCGGACGACGGCCTGGCCGGGGAAGGGGAGGCCGAGGCGGTCGCGGACGGTGGAGCGGACGCCGTCGGTGCCGACGACGTGGCGCGCGTGGATCTGGCGGGGGCGGCCGTCGGGGCCGGGGCCGTGGTCCTCGGGGCCGTGGTCTTCCGGGCCGGCCTTCTCCGTGTCCTGGACGTCGAGGGTGACCGTCTCGTGGTCCTGGCGGAGGCCGGTGACCTGGCAGTCGTATTGGATGACCGTCCCTGTGGACAGTGCGCGGCGCTCGAGCAGTTTCTCTGTCTCATATTGAGGCGTGATGAGCACGAAGGGGTAGCGGCTACGCAGTCGTCGGAGGGAGAGGGCCATGGAACCGAAGGGGCGCAGCAGGTCGATCCGCCGGCCGGTGGAGACGAGTTCGTCGGCGAGGCCGCGCGCGTCGAGCAGTTCGAGGGTGCGGGCGTGGACGGCGAAGGCGCGGGTGAGATTGGCGGCCGTGCGGGGCCGCTTCTCCAGGAGGGTGACGGAGAGTCCGGCGGCGGCGAGGTCGCCGGCGAGCAGGAGTCCCGTGGGTCCCGCGCCGACGACGGCCACGTCGAAGACCTCGGTGGTGCCGGTGTCGCCGGATGCTCCGGTGGTGTCCTCAGCGGCAGTCATGCTCCAGGAGTCTGCCAGCCGGGAGCGGCCGCCGCAGGGCGCTACACCGGGGCGCCGTTGCCGAATTCGGCCAGGGCGTCGTCCACGATCCGTTCCAGGCGCGAGTGGTGGGCGCCGCGCCAGTAGACGCGTTCGCAGTCGGTGCACTGCGCGAAGACGTCGTACGAGCGCTGCGTGCCGTGCTCCAGCCGGTCGCCGACGCTGTCCTTGTCCGCTTCCCGGAGCGGGCCGTTGCAGGCCGTGCAGCGGGTCCAGGGGGTGAGCTCGGGTGCGAACCGGCTGAGTACGTCCCGCAGTTGTTCGTCCGGGTTGTCGCTGTAGACGTACGCGCCGGCGAAGATCTCGCGGCGGCGCAGCAGGCCGCGGTCGCGGGAGAGCAGGACGCGCTGCTCGGCGGCGGAGCGGGTGGCGAGGGCGGGGTCGCCGATGTCCTCGTTCTCGTAGGCGGCGTCGACGCCGAGCAGGCGCAGCCGGCGGGCGAGGGTGCCGAGGTGGACGTCGAGGAGGAAGCGCAGGGGGGCGCCGGCGATCCGCTGGGGCCGGTCCACGCCGAACACCTCGACCGTCTGGCCCGCTTGGGGCACGTACGAGACGGGGACCTCCTGGCCGTCGACGACCAGGCGGCCCACCTCGGTGAGGGGGACGCCGGCGGATTCGACGACGTGTCCGATGCTGGAGGCGCCGTCGGTGGCGGTCGGTACGCGGTCCGCGCGCCGGCTGGGCGGGGCGAAGAGGCGCAGTTCGGGGGCGAGGGTGAGCTGAATGCCGGGACCGTTCACGGTCCCAGCATGCCATCGGGGGCCCGGCGGCGCCGCCGAATTCGGTGGTTCCGGGTGGAGGGGGTCAGGTGGTGGCGGTGGCCTGGTCATAGGCCTCGCGGTGGGCACTGACCTCGTCGAAGTGGTTCTCGGCCCACTTCTTGACGGAGGAGAGGAGGCAGCCGAGGCTGCCGCCGAGTTCGGTGAGGCGGTAGTCGACGCGGACGGGGACGGTCGGGGTGACGGTGCGGGTGACGATGCCGTCGCGTTCGAGGGAGCGGAGGGTCTGGGTGAGCATCTTCTGGCTCACGCCGGGGATTTTGCGGCCCAGTTCGCTGTAGCGCATGGAGCCGGTTTCGGCCTCGCCGAGGGCGCTGAGGACGAGGCCGACCCACTTGTCGCTGATGCGGGCGAGGAGCTGGGTGGTGGGGCAGTCCCTGACGAAGGCGTCGTAGGCGGCGCGGGCCTCTTCGCGCAGGGCGGCGGCGGTGCGGGTGGCCATGGTTGCCCACTTCCGGGTCGGGTACGCACTCCGAAGTGCGTACTTTCGAAAAGAGAGTACCTCTCCCTAGGTTAGTGGTCATCGGGAACGGCTGACCGGGACCGAACGAGACCTGACGAACGGGGAGAGAGACATGAGCGAGCAGCAGCGGACCCGCGGCATGCGGGCAGCGGTGGTCACCACCTTCGGCGGGCCGGAGCGGGTGGAGCTGGCCGAGGTGGCGGTTCCCCAGCCGGCGGCCGGCCAGGTCCGCGTCCGGGTCCGGGCGGCCGGGCTGAACCCGGTGGACGGCGCCGTCCGCGCCGGCGTCTTCGGCGGGGCCGGACAGCGGCTCGGGCTCGGCTGGGACGTGGCGGGCGAGATCGACGCGGTCGGCCCCGGGGTGGACGGCTGGGCGGAGGGCCGCAGGGTGGTCGGGCTGCACTACGGCCCGGTGAAGCCGCTCGGGACGCACGCCGAGTACGTGGTGCTGGACGCCTCGGCGGTGGCGGCGGCCCCCGCATCGGTGGACGACACGGCCGCGGCGGCGCTCCCGCTGAGCGGGCTGACCGCCGCCCGCGCGGTGGACCTGCTGGGGCTCGCCCCGGGCGACTCGGTCCTGATCACCGGCGCGGCCGGTGTGGTCGGCGGCCTCGCGGTCCAGCTGGCCGCGCGGGCGGGCCTGGTGGTGACGGCCCTCGCGGGCGAGGGGGACGAGGAGTTCGTACGCTCCCTGGGCGCGGCCGGGTTCGTGCCGCGCGGGTCGGCTCCGGCGGAGCCGGTCGACGGGGTCCTGGACGCGGCGGTGCTGGGGGAGACGGCGCTGGGCTTCGTCCGCGAGGGCGGTGCGTACGTGGGCCTGATCCCGGGCGCGGCGCCGGCCGCGGAGCGGGGGATCCGGGTGGAGGAGCAGGAGGTCGCCCCGGACGGCGCCCTGTTGGCCCGGCTGTCCGCCCTGGTCGACGCCGGCGCGCTGACGCTCCGCGTGGCGGGCACCTTCGACCTCTCCGAGGCCGCCAAGGCCCACACGGCCCTCGCCACCCCGGGCACCCGAGGCCGCCTGATCCTGACCGTGTCCCCCTGAACGCACCGCTCGCACCGCTCAGCGCCGGCGCGCTTCCCGGGCTTCGCGCCGCTGCGCCGGACTCCGTCCGTCGACCGGCCGGGCGGGGTCACGGGCCGGGGCGGGTACCGACGGTCGCCTACGGGTGGCGTGCCGCTGCGCGGGGTCCGGGGCGGAGTCCCGGGGAACGGTGGAAGGGCGGGTAGGGGATCTCCGGCTCCGCGCAGCGCCACACCGCCCGCACCGGGGCCCGGTGGCCCGACGGGCGGCGGGTGGGGCTGGGCGGTGGAGGGGTTACGGCGGTGGGGGGCGGAGGAGCCAGTGGCGGGTGAGGGCCAGCATGTCGGCGGGGCTGCGTCCGCCGTGGTCGACGGCGATGAACCGGCCGCCGATCCGCAGGGAGAACGCCATCAGGCAGCGGACCTCCACGTCGTCCGGGTCCGGGCAGAACGCGCCGAACAGCTCCCGCAGGTAGTCCATCCTCCGGTTGTCGACACGGCGCAGCCGCGCCGCGACGGCCGCGTCGCGCCGGGCCCAGTCGCGGACCGCCAGGTCGACCGCCGTCCCCCGCACCGGCCCGTCGGCCGACTCCTCGACGATGGTGAACAGCCGCTCCAGCTTGGCCCGCGCGTCACCGCCCGCGCCCTCGGTCTGCTGGATCACCCCGTCCGCGACCTCGTGTTCCCACGTGTCGAGCATCTCCTCCAGCAGCGCGTCGCGGTTGCGGAAGTACCCGTAGAAGCCGCCCTTGCTGACGCCGAGCGCCTGCGCCAGCGCCTCGACGCGGACGGCGTCCGGGCCGCCGGCGGCGAGGGCGCGCAGGCCCTGCTCGATCCACTTGCCGCGGGGCGTGCGGGCGGTGGCCATGGTGTGTCTCCCGTCACGTGCCGATGATCTGTACGGGTGCGTACAGACAGGTCTAGCCTCATCTATACGGCATCGTATAGATGAGGGGCACGCCATGAAACTCCCCAGTTCCGCCCACACCTCCCGGCCCTGGCGGATCCACGAGATCGCAGGCGACTTCCAGCTCGAGGACGTGTGGGCCCTGCCCACCCCGGGCGGCCCGGACGACCTCGCGCGGCTGGTGGCCCAGTTCGCGCAGGGCCCCAGCCAGACCTCCGGGATCTCCGCCCCCGCCTACCGGATCCTCTTCGCCGTCCGCTGGAAGCTCGGCGCGCTGCTCGGCTGGGACAAGCCCGGCGACGGCGTCGGCGGCCGGGTGCGCTCGCTGCGGGAGCGGCTGCCGGCGGACCTCGCCGAGGGGCCGCAGGGCCCCGACCTCCAGGCGCTCCCCTTCACCTCCGTCTACCAGACGCACGACGAGTGGGCCGCGGAGATGGGCAACAAGACCGTGCACGGGATCATGCACATCGGCTGGGTGCCGGACGGGCGGGGCGGCCACCGCGGCCAGATGGCCGTCCTGGTCAAGCCCAACGGGCTGCTCGGCCTCGTGTACATGGCCGCCATCAAGCCCTTCCGCTACCTGGGCGTGTATCCGGCGCTGATCAAGGCGATCGGCCGCCAGTGGCAGGAGAACGCCGCCGCGCGCGACGCGGCCTGACGCCCCGCCCCGACCTGACGCCCCGGCCTGACGCCCCGGCCTGACGCCCCGGTCTGACGCCCCGGCCGGCGCGGCCCGCCTCAGGGCCAGACGAGGCAGTACGCCTGGTGGCCGTTCTCGTGGAGGCGGTGGGAGAAGTCCTGCCATTCGTGCAGCAGCTGGTAGACGTTGAAGGCGTCGCGCGGGCCGCCCCGGTCGGGGACCGTCGACCAGATGAACGCGGCCGCTCCCACCGACTCCTCGCCCACCCCGCGCAGCGGGTCGACCACCGTCATCGGCAGCTTGACCACCGCGTAGTCGGGGTGCAGGACGACCAGTTCCAGCGGGGGCACCTTGTGCAGCGGTATGCCCTCGATGCCGGTCAGGACCATCGCGGCCATCGTCTCCGGCTTGATCTTGGTGAACATGCCGCCCATGCCGAGCTCGTCGCCGCCCAGTTCCTCGGGCCGCATCGTCTGCGGCACCCGCGCGGCCGTCGCGCCGTCGGGGGCGCCGAAGTACTTGTACGTCACTCCCATACCGCGGCCCTTGGGCAGGCCGCCGGTGTCGTCCGCGTCGTCCGCCGCCGCGTCGGCCTCGCCGCCCGGCGCACGGGGCAGCCCCGGTACGGGATCGACGGCCTCGGCGCCGCGCCGCCGGTGCCTGCCGCGTCGGCGGGCTTCGCGGGCGCGCTGCGGGTCGAGGCCGTCCGTACCCTCGCCCGGTCCACCACCGCGTTGCATATCTCCACCCGACACGTATTGCCTGCCCCGGCCCCGCGGCCCCCGCCACGCAGCCTGATCATCATGGCAGTGACCTCCCCCGCGGCGGCGCGGTGAAACGCCCGTCCGCAAGTCTGTCGCGGCCTCTGAGACCATGGCTGGTGTGAGCTACCCGTACCCGTATGAAGCCCCAGTTTCGCAGACGCTCTTCGAGCGCGCGTCCCTCGTGACCCCCGGCGGCGTGAACTCTCCCGTACGCGCCTTCCGTGCCGTGGGCGGTACGCCCCGGTTCATGGTGTCCGGTACCGGTCCCTACCTGACCGATGCCGACGGGCGTGAGTACGTCGACCTGGTCTGCTCGTGGGGGCCGATGATTCTCGGCCACTCCCACCCCGAGGTGATCGAGGCGGTGCAGGCGGCCGTCGCCCGCGGCACCTCCTTCGGCACGCCCGGTGAGGGCGAGGTCGCCCTCGCCGAGGAGATCGTGGCCCGTATCGAGCCCGTCGAGCAGGTGCGCCTGGTGTCCTCGGGCACCGAGGCGACCATGTCGGCGATCCGGCTGGCCCGGGGCTTCACCGGCCGCGCCAAGGTCGTGAAGTTCGCCGGCTGCTACCACGGACACGTCGACGCGCTGCTGGCCGCCGCCGGTTCCGGCCTGGCCACCTTCGCCCTGCCCGACACCCCCGGGGTGACGGGCGCGCAGGCCGGCGACACGATCGTGCTCCCCTACAACGACCTCGACGCCGTCCGGGCCGCCTTCGCCGCGCACCCCGGCGAGATCGCCTGCGTGATCACGGAGGCCGCGCCGGGCAACATGGGCGTCGTCACCCCCGGCGAGGGTTTCAACCAGGGCCTGGCCGACCTGTGCCGCGAGAACGGCGCGCTGTACATCTCGGACGAGGTGATGACCGGATTCCGTACCTCCCGCGCCGGCTGGTACGGGGTGGACGGGGTCAAGCCCGACCTGATGACCTTCGGCAAGGTCATGGGCGGCGGCTTCCCGGCGGCGGCGTTCGGTGGCCGCGCGGACGTCATGGGGCACCTGGCCCCGGCCGGCCCCGTCTACCAGGCGGGCACGCTCTCCGGCAACCCGGTCGCCACCGCCGCCGGCCTCGCGCAGCTGCGGCTGCTGGACGGGGCGGCGTACGACAAGGTCGACGCGGTCTCGAAGGAGATCCAGGGCCTGGTGACGGCGGCGCTGAGCAAGGAGGGCGTGGCGCACCGGCTGCAGACCGCCTCCAACATGTTCTCGGTGTTCTTCACCGCGGACCCGGTCCGCAACTACGACGACGCGAAGAAGCAGGAAGGGTTCCGCTTCAACGCGTTCTTCCACTCGATGCTGTCGCAGGGCGTCTACCTGCCGCCGTCGGCGTTCGAGTCCTGGTTCGTGTCCACCGCTCACGACGAGCGGGCCGTCGAGCGCGTCGCGGCCGCGCTGCCGGCCGCCGCGCGTGCCGCCGCGGAGGCGAGCGCATGAGCGACATCACCGTCGTCCACGTGATGCGGCACGGCGAGGTGCACAACCCGGACGGGGTCCTGTACGGGCGCCGCTCCGGCTACCACCTCTCCGAGCTGGGCCGGCAGATGGCCGACCGGGTCGCCGAGCACCTCCAGGGCCGGGACGTCACGTACGTGGTGGCCTCGCCGCTGGAGCGGGCGCAGGAGACGGCCGCGCCGATCGCGAAGGTGCACGGCCTGGAACTGGCCACCGACGGCCGGCTGATCGAGGCCGGCAACGTCTTCGAGGGCAAGACCTTCGGCGTCGGTGACGGGGCGCTGCGCAAGCCGGGCAACTGGAAGCACCTGACGAACCCGTTCAAGCCGTCGTGGGGCGAGCCGTACGTCGAGCAGGTCGTACGGATGATGAGTGCGATCGAGGCGGCGAGGGACGCGGCGCGCGGGCACGAGGCGGTGGCGGTCAGCCACCAGCTGCCGATCTGGATCGTACGGAGCTTCGCGGAGCGGCGGCGGCTGTGGCACGACCCGCGGCGGCGGCAGTGCACGCTGGCGTCGCTGACGTCGTTCACGTACCAGGGCGACAAGCTGGTGTCGGTCGGGTACAGCGAGCCGGCGCGGGACCTGGTGCCGGCGCATCTGCTGGCGGGCGCCAAGCCGGTGAAGGGCAAGTCGAAGGCGTTCGGGGCGTAGCCCCGGGCCCCGGACCCGGCGGGGCGGTCCCGGGGGCGGGGTGCGGGGCCGTGGGCGCCGCTGCGCGGGGCTGGGTTCCCCTACCCGCCCTTCGCCCGTTCCCCGGGGCTGCGCCCCGGATCCCGCGGGGCTGTGCCCCGGATCCCGCGGGGCTGCGCCCCGGATCCCGCGGGGCTGCGCCCCGGATCCCGCGGGGCTGCGCCCCGGATCCCGCGGGGCTGCGCCCCGGACCCCGCGGGGCTGCGCCCCGGACCCCCGCGCCTCGAACGCCGGCGGGGCTGGAGGCCGCCGGGTTGGGTTTGAGGTTGACCTGGGGGTTCATGGGGCGCTGGGGGGTGCGGAAGATCCGCAAATCGGTCATGCGAAACTTTTCACATGAGCCTTAGCCGCGCGCGTGACCGTCGAACCAACCGCCGCTCGACCAGCGGCCGCGCCGTCCTGCTGACCGCGATCACCCTCGCGAGTGCCCTGACCCTGTCGGCCTGCGGTGATTCCGGCAGCGGAGGCAAGCCGGCCGGTTCCGGCGGGGGGAACTACGTGACGGGCCCCAGCGGCATCTCCACCGTCGCCAAGGCCGACCGCACCGACGCCCCCAAGCTCGACGGGGACACCGTCGACGGCAAGACGCTCGACACCACCGCCCTCAAGGGCAAGGTCGTCGTCCTCAACGTCTGGGGCTCCTGGTGCCCGCCCTGCCGCGCCGAGGCCCCGTACTTCGCGAAGGTCTCCAAGGAGATGGCCGACGCCGGCAAGGACGTCGCCTTCGTCGGGATCAACACCCGCGACAACAGCAAGCAGAACGCCGCCGCCTTCGAGGAGAACTTCGGGATCACCTACCCGAGCCTCTACGACCCGGACGGCAAGCTGATGCTCCGCTTCCCCAAGGGCACGCTCAACGCGCAGTCCATCCCCTCCACGATCGTCCTCGACAAGCAGGGCAGGATCGCCGCCCGCACCCTCGTCGCGGTCAACGAGGAGCAGCTGCGCTCGATGATCGACCCGCTCCTCGCGGAGCAGTGAGCGCGTGGACCCGCACCTCCTCCTCGCCGCCGAGGCGACCGGCGTGAACACCACGGTCCTCAGCGGCGCGCTCCTGCTGGCCCTGCCGATCGCGCTGCTCGCCGGGCTGGTGTCGTTCTTCTCCCCCTGCGTGCTCCCGCTCGTGCCCGGCTACCTCTCCTACGTCACCGGCGTCAGCGGTGCCGACCTCGCCGAGGCCCGGCGCGGGCGGATGCTGGCGGGCGCGAGCCTGTTCGTCCTCGGCTTCACCGCCGTCTTCGTCTCGACGGGCGCGCTCTTCGGCCAGTTCGGCGACGTCTTCCAGGGGGAGAACAAGGAGATCGTCACCCGGGTCATGGGCGGTCTGGTGATCCTGCTCGGCCTGTTCTTCATGGGGGCGATCCCGGGGCTGACCATGCGGGAGTTCCGCTTCCACAGGAAGCCGACGGCCGGCCTGCTCGGGGCGCCCGTGCTCGGCGTGCTCTTCGGCATCGGCTGGACCCCGTGCATGGGCCCCACCCTCGCCGCCGTCAACACGCTCTCCATCGACCAGGCCAGTGCCGGGCGCGGCGCACTGCTGATGGTGGTCTACTGCTTGGGCCTCGGCCTCCCCTTCATCCTCGCGGCGATCGCCTTCCGCAAGGCGCTCGGGGCGTTCGGATGGGTCAAGAAGCACTACGCGTGGGTGATGCGCATCGGCGGCGGCATGCTGATCGTCACCGGTCTGCTGCTCGTCACGGGACTGTGGGGCGGCATCGTCAACGAGATGCAGAGCTGGACGAACGGCTTCACGGTGGGGATCTGAGGACTACACGGACATGAGTACGACCGACAAGGCGCCCGCCGAGGCGCCGAACGACTCCGGCACGCCCAACGACTCCGGCGGCACGCCGAACGACTCCGGCACGCCGCACGACGACGCCGCAGCCGGAGCGCAGCTCTCCACCGCCCCCGTCGAGGACGGCGCGGCCACCCCCGTCGGCATCGGGGTCACCGGCTGGATCCGCTGGTTCTGGCGCCAGCTCACCTCCATGCGGGTGGCGCTGATCCTGCTCTTCCTGCTCTCCCTCGGCTCCATCCCCGGCTCCCTCGTCCCCCAGACGCAGGTCGACCCGATGAAGGTCGCCCAGTGGAAGAAGGACCACCAGTTCTGGGTGCCGGTCGCCGAGAAGCTCCAGCTCTTCGACGTCTACAGCTCGGTGTGGTTCTCCGCGATCTACATCCTGCTGTTCGTGTCGCTGATCGGCTGCATCGTCCCGCGCACCTGGCAGTTCGTCGGCCAGCTCACCGGCCGCCCGCCGGGCGCGCCGCGCCGCCTGGAGCGGCTGCCGGCGTACGCGGCGTGGCGTACGGAGGCCTCCCCGGACGAGGTGCTCTCCGAGGCGAGGACCCTGCTGCGCAAGCGGCGCTTCCGTACGGAGCCGGTCGGCGATGCCGTCGCCGCCGAGAAGGGCTACCTGCGCGAGGCCGGGAACCTGGCCTTCCACATCGCCCTGATCGTGCTGCTGGTGGCCTTCGCGGCCGGGCAGCTCTTCAAGTCCGAGGGCGGCAAGCTCGTCCTGCGCGGCAAGGGCTTCGCCAACACGCTCACCCAGTACGACGACTTCAAGTACGGCAGCCTCTTCTCACCGGACAGCCTGCCGCCGTTCTCGTTCACCCTGGACCGGTTCGACGCGACGTACGAGAAGAGCGGCCCGCAGAAGGGCACCCCGCGCGACTTCAAGGCGTACGTCACCTACAGCGAGGGCGCGCACGGCCGGCCGAAGCAGGCCGAGATCGAGGTCAACAAGCCGCTGGAGATCGACGGCTCCAAGGTCTTCCTGCTGGGCCACGGCTACGCGCCGGTCATCTCGGTGTCCGACCCCTCCGGCAAGGTGATCTACAAGGACGCCGTGCCGATGCTGCCCTTCGACGCCAACCTGAGTTCCTCGGGCGCGGTCAAGGTCCCGGACGGCTACCGCAACAAGAACGGCGACAAGGAGCAGCTCGGCTTCAACGCCATGTTCGTGCCGACCTTCGCCGGAGCCGGCAAGGGCACGATGCTCTCGCAGTTCCCCGCCCTGGACTTCCCGGTCCTCGCCCTCAGCGCCTACCACGGCAGCCTGGGTGTGGACGCGGGCCTGCCGCAGAACGTGTACCAGCTGAACACCTCCAAGATGCAGGAGTTCAAGAACCCCGAGGGCGAGCTGTTCAAGCAGCGGCTGCTGCCGGGCGAGACGATGACCCTGCCGGACGGCGCGGGCACCGTGAAGTTCGAGGGCATCGAGCGCTGGGCCACCTTCTCGGTCACCCAGCAGCCCGGCAACGGGCTGGCCCTCGCGGGTGCGGTCGTCGCCATCGGCGGTCTGGCCGCGTCCCTGTTCATCCAGCGCCGCCGGATCTGGGTCCGTGCGGTCCGGGGCGAGGACGGCCTGACCGTCGTGGAGATGGCGGGCCTGGGCCGCAGCGAGTCGGCGAAGCTGCCGGAGGAGCTGTCGGTGCTCTGCGCCGCCCTGTACGAACGGGCGCCGAGCCCCGTGCAAGCCGTAACCACAGAGGAAGAAGAGGGGGAGCGCGCATGACGACGCTGCTCGCGGCGGCGACGAACGAGAGCCTCGCCGATCTCAGCAACAAGCTGGTGTACGCGTCGATGGCGGTCTACACGCTCGCCTTCCTCGCGCACATCACCGAGTGGGTCTTCGGCAGCCGCAGCAAGGTGGGCCGTACGGCCGCCGCGCTGACGGCGCCGACGGCCGCGGCCGGTGCGGCGCCCGCCGTGCGGGTGCGGACCAAGGGTGGCGCGACGGCCGTCCTCGACAGGCCGGAGGTCGTCACCCGCTCCGCGTCCGGCACCCGGGACGTCCCCGACGGCCCCGGCGCGGCGGGCGGCACCGAGCAGGGCGACCTGTACGGGCGCATCGCGGTCTCGCTGACCGTGCTCGGCTTCCTCATCGAGGCGGCCGGCGTGGTCGCCCGCGCGATGTCGGTGCAGCGGGCCCCCTGGGGCAACATGTACGAGTTCTCGGTGACCTTCTCCACGGTCGCGGTCGGCGCGTACCTGATGCTCCTGGCGCTGAAGAAGAACGTCCGCTGGCTCGGCCTGATCCTGGTCACCACCGTCCTGCTGGACCTCGGCATCGCCACGACCTGGCTGTACACCGCCAGTGACCAGCTGGTGCCGGCCCTGCACTCGTACTGGCTGTGGATCCACGTCTCCACCGCCATCTTCTGCGGCGCCGTCTTCTACATCGGCGCGGCCGGCGCGGTCCTCTACCTGTTCCGCGACAGCTACGAGAGCCACCTGGAGGCCGGCCGCACCCCGGGCCGGTTCCGGACCTCGGTGCTGGAGCGGCTGCCCTCGGCGGCCTCGCTCGACAAGTTCTCCTACCGGATCAACGCGGCCGTCTTCCCGCTGTGGACCTTCACCATCGTCGCGGGCGCCATCTGGGCGGGCGACGCCTGGGGCCGCTACTGGGGCTGGGACCCGAAGGAGGTCTGGTCCTTCGTGACCTGGGTGGCGTACGCCTGCTACCTGCACGCGCGGGCCACGGCGGGCTGGAAGGGCCGCAAGGCCGCCTATCTGGCGCTCTTCGCCTTCGCCTGCTGGATCTGGAACTACTACGGCGTGAACATCCTGCTCAGCGGCAAGCACTCGTACGCGGGCGTCTGACCCGCCGGAGTGGGACGCTGGTGGTATGTCTCCTGTGAGCCATGCCACCAGCGAGCCGCACGGCTCCGGCCGCTGGACCATCCGCTTCGAGATG
Source organism: Streptomyces sp. NPDC048352 (assembly GCF_040651895.1). Taxonomy (NCBI): domain Bacteria; kingdom Bacillati; phylum Actinomycetota; class Actinomycetes; order Kitasatosporales; family Streptomycetaceae; genus Streptomyces; species Streptomyces sp. NPDC048352. The sequence goes on along the minus strand of NZ_JBEZKZ010000008.1, from coordinate 87,644 downwards.
CACCTGCCGTACGGCTACCAGGCCCTGTGGCCCGCCGTGACGACGCCGGACGGGCTGCGCGGCTGGCTGGCGGCGGCGGACGTGCTGGAACGCCGGCTCGGCGGGGCCGTCACCCTGCGCTGGCTGAACACCGGCACCACGGTGTCCGGGCACGTCACGGCCTGGGACACCGAGCGGGTCGCCGAGTACACCGTCTCCGAGCACGGCCGGATCCGCTTCCACCTGGAGGCGGTGGGCACCGACTCGACGGTGGTCCGCTTCCTGAACGAACGCGGCGGCTCCGCGCAGGAGCGCCTCGACTGCCTGGCCGGCTGGCACGACCACCTCGAACGGCTGGAGGCCGCGTTGGCCGGGCATCCGACCGACTGGGCGGCCTGGACCGACGCCCGCTGGGGCGAGCTGCGCGCCTCCTACGCGTCCTTCTCGCGGACGTAGGCTCACCACACCGGCCGCAGCGGCGGCAGCCCCCCGTCCCCGTGCAGGGCGCGGATGACGCGCGCCAGCTCCCCCCGCAGCGCGGCGAGGTCGGCCCGTGCGGCCAGCTCGGCCTCCAGTTGGTGCAGGACCCGCCCGGCGGTGGCCAGGTGCCGGTCGGCGGCCGGGGTGAGGACCACCAGTTTGCGGCGTCCGCCGCCGGGGTGCGGTTCGCGCCGGACGTAGCCGCGCTTCTCCAGGTCGTCCACGATCTGCCCGGCGGCCTGCTTGGTCACCCCGAGCCGTTCGGCCAGCTCGCTCGCGGTGGCGCCGGGTCCCTTGAGGGCCTGGAAGGCCATGCCGTGCAGGGGGCGCAGGTCGGCGTAGCCCTCATCGGCGAGGCGCCGGGTGAACTCGCCGAGCATCAGCTGGAAGCCGATCCCGAGGAGGAAGGTCAGCTCGGTGCCGGGGTTCTCTTCTGCGGAGGTCACGCGTCCATGGTGCCACAGGCGAGTAAAGCCCCTTGACTCGCTTGAGTAAAGGGTCTTTACTCACATGCATCCGCACGCCGCACCGCCAACGGAAGAGGACACCACCGTGCACGTGATCAGCGTTTCCCCCGAGAACGTCACCGCCACCCCGAACGCCACCATGACCGGCCTCGCCGCCCCCAGCCGCGGCAGCTCCGAACTCGCCACCTGGCACGTCGACATGGCCGCCGGCGCCACCGGCCCCGAGCACACCGTCAGCCGCGAGCAGGTCTGGCTGCTCACCGCCGGCTCCCTGGAGGTCAGCTGCGACGGCCGCACCGAGAAGGTGTCCGCCGGCCAGACCCTCGTCCTGCCGCCGGACGTGCTCCGCCGGATCCACGCCCCCGAGTCCTTCGAGGCGTACGTCGCCATGCGCGCGGACGGTGTGGTCTCGGTGCCCGGCACCGAGGGCACCCGCGTCCTGCCGTGGGCGCAGTGACCGGCCCGGGCCGCACCCCCCGGCGGCGGGGCTGCTAGTCCTTGTCCGTGCCGGGCTCGCCCTTGCCGCCGTCCCCGTCCTTCTTCCGCTCCTGCTCCTCGCGCAGGGACTTCAGGAACTCCGGGTTGTCGTCGGGCGCCACCCACTGCGTGCGGCGGGCACGCCCCCCGCCACCGCCGCCGACCACGGAGCGCTTGCGGCCCGCGAAGAGCCACACCACCGGGCCGACGATCGAGAACAGCAGGATGATCAGCACCCAGACCGTCTTGGGGAGGTGCTTGACCTCCTCCTCCGGGGTGTTCAGGCAGTCGATGAAGGCGTAGATGGTCAGCGCGATGATCAGCAGGAACGGCAGATAGCGCAGCACGGTGTGGGACCGACTCCCGGGAAGTGGCGACGGGCCCGCGCGGGGCCCCGGTGACGGTTCCAGGGTATGGGGTGACGGATACTGGGCTCCATGGCTTACGACGATCTCCGCTCGCTGCTCCGGGCTCTGGAGCGGGAGGGCGACCTCAAGCGCATCAAGGCCGAAGTCGACCCGTACCTGGAGGTCGGGGAGATCGTCGACAGAGTGAACAAGGCCGGCGGCCCGGCCCTGCTCTTCGAGAACGTCAAGGGCTCGGCGATGCCGCTCGCCATGAACGTCTTCGGGACCGACCGCCGTCTCCTGAAGGCCCTCGGCCTGAAGTCGTACGGCGAGATCAGCGAGAAGATCGGCGGCCTGCTCAAGCCCGAACTGCCCCAGGGCTTCATCGGCGTCCGCGAGGCCTTCGGCAAGCTCGGCTCGATGGTCCACGTACCGCCGAAGAAGGTGAAGGGCGAGTCCGCGCCCGTCCAGGAGGTCGTCCTCACCGGCGACGACGTCGACCTGGACCGACTGCCGGCCCTCTTCACCTGGCCCAAGGACGGGGGCTCCTTCTTCAACCTGGGCCTCACCCACACCAAGCACCCCGAGACCGGCGTGCGCAACCTCGGCCTCTACCGGCTCCAGCGCCACGACAAGCGCACCATCGGCATGCACTGGCAGATCCACAAGGACAGCCGCAACCACTACGCCGTCGCCGCCGCCCGCGGCGAGCGGCTGCCGGTCGCGATCGCCTTCGGCTGCCCGCCGGCCGTGACGTACGCGTCCACCGCGCCGCTGCCGGGCGACATCGACGAGTACCTCTTCGCCGGCTTCGTCGCGGGCAAGCGGATCGAGATGGTCGACTGCAAGACGGTCCCGCTCCAGGTCCCGGCCAACGCCGAGGTCGTCATCGAGGGCTGGCTGGAGCCGGGGGAGATGCTCCCCGAGGGCCCCTTCGGCGACCACACCGGCTTCTACACGCCGCAGGAGCCCTTCCCCGCGCTGAAGATCGACTGCGTGACGATGCGGAAGCGCCCGCTGCTCCAGTCGATCGTCGTCGGCCGGCCGCCGACCGAGGACGGCCCGCTGGGCCGCGCGACGGAGCGTTTCTTCCTGCCGCTGCTCAAGATCATCGTCCCGGACATCGTGGACTACCACCTCCCCGAGTCGGGCGGTTTCCACAACTGCGCGATCGTCTCGATCGACAAGAAGTACCCCAAGCACGCGCAGAAGGTCATGCACGCCATCTGGGGCGCCCACATGATGTCGCTGACCAAGCTGATCATCGTGGTGGACAAGGACTGCGACGTCCACGACCTGCACGAGGTCTCCTGGCGGGCTCTCGGCAACACCGACTACTCCCGCGACCTGACCGTGGTCGAGGGGCCGGTGGACCACCTGGACCACGCCTCCTACCAGCAGTTCTGGGGCGGCAAGGCGGGCATCGACGCGACGAAGAAGCTGCCGGAGGAGGGCTACACCCGCGACGGCGGCTGGCCCGACATGGTCGAGTCCGACCCGGCGACCGCCGCCCTCGTGGACCGCCGCTGGAAGGAGTACGGCCTGTGAGCACCATCGGCGTGACCGGCCCCGAGCTGTTCATCGGGGACCCGGAGACCTACGTGGCCCTCGTGCGCCCGCAGATCGACCCGTCCGACCCCGATGTCCGGGAGGCCGCCGAGCAGGCGGGCGTGAGCCCCGAGGAGTTCGCCGGCTCCGGCGACGTCTGGGCGCTGATGTGGGAGCAGGGGGAGGACGGCGGCGGTGGCGGCTTCGAGCTGCCCGGCCTGCGGGACGCGGACGCCGACGACTTCGCGGAGCGCCTGCTCGCCGAGCTGGCGTTCGCCGCGGCCGAGCCGTTCACCGTCGAGGCGGGCCCGGTGCTGAGCCTGGAGGGCCGCCCGTCCGGGGAGTTCTGCGCCTTCCTGGCCCGGATCACCCCGCCGGAGGGCGAGGAGGTGCCCCCGCTCACCCTGGAGATCGCCCCGGAGGCGGTGGGCACCCTGCGCGCCGACCTGGAAGCGTTCCGCAGGAGCCTCGTATGACCTCCGCCGCCGAAGCCCTTCCGGGACCCGGGCCCGCCCCGGAGGCCACCGGCAAGGTGAAGGCCTTCCTGCGCCTCGTGATGATCGAGCACTCGGTCTTCGCGCTGCCCTTCGCGTACATCGCCGCCCTCACGGCCATGTTCCGGCTCGACGGGCGCATGCACTGGAAGGAGCTGCTGCTCGTCACCGTCTGCATGGTGGGGCTGCGGACCTTCGCCATGGCCGCGAACCGGATCATCGACCGCGAGATCGACGCCCGCAACCCCCGCACCGCCGGCCGCGAACTGGTCACCGGCGCCGTGTCGGTCCGCTCCGCATGGACCGGCGCGGGGATCGCGCTGGTGGTCTTCCTCGGCTCCGCCGCCCTGCTGAACCCGCTGTGCCTGGCGCTGGCGCCGGTCGCGGTCGTGCCGATGGTGGTCTACCCGTACGGCAAGCGCTTCACGGACTTCCCGCACGCCATCCTCGGCCTGGCCCAGGCCATGGGCCCGGTCGGGGCCTGGCTGGCGATCACGGGGGAGTGGTCCTGGGACGCGGCCGTCCTCGGCCTCGCCGTGGGCGTGTGGATCGGCGGCTTCGACCTGATCTTCGCCTGCCAGGACGTGGCGGCCGACCGCGCGGAGGGCGTCCGCTCGGTCCCGGCCCGCTTCGGCGTCCCGGCGGCCCTGTGGGGCGCCCGCGGCGCGCACGTGGTCACGACCGGCCTGCTGGCCTGGTACGCCGTTCTCACCGACGCGGGGGTCCTCTTCTGGACCGGCCTGCTGATCGTGGTGGCGGCCTTCCTCTACGAGCACACCATCGTCAAGCCGCACGACCTGTCCCGCCTGAACCGCGCCTTCTTCACGGTCAACGGCTTCATCGGGATCGCCCTGTTCGTGTGCGCGCTGGCCGACCTGGTGGTGCGGGGCCTGGCCTTCTAGGCGGCCAGGGCCTGCCGGGGCGCCGGGCGGCGGTAGTACACGGCCGTCGCCACGCCTGCGGCGAGGCCGATGAGGTGGGCGTACCAGGCGATGCCGGAGTCCGTGGGCAGGATGCCCGTGAATATCGTTCCGCCCCACACCCCGGCGACCACGAGGCCCACCGCCACGTTCAGCGGCTTGCGTTCGACGAAGCCGCGGACCACCACGTAGCCGAAGAGGCCGAAGACCAGGCCCGAAGCTCCGGCTCCGATGGTGTTCGGCGGGGCGACCAGCCAGGAGCCGATCCCGTCGGCCAGCATGATCAGACCGCTGACGGCGAGGAACCGGCGTATGCCGCTCAGCGCCGCGATGAAGCCGAACACGAGCAGCGGGATGCTGTTGGACGCCACGTGGTCGAAGCCGAAGTGCAGGAACGGGCACGCGACGATGCCGACCAGGTGCTCCGTGTCCCGGGGCCTGATCCCGTACTGGTCGAGGGAGTGCCCGGTGGCGTAGTCGACCGCCTCGATCGCCCACAGCAGCGCCACCCAGCCCAGCATCAGCTGCGCGGCGGCCTTGGCGCGGTCCGTTCTGCTCCAGGCCGGCTCGGTCGACGTGCTCATGGTGGTTCCCCCTCGTGCCGTCCCACCCTCTGGGACGTGCGCACACCTTACCGAGTGCCCTCGCGCCGTGGCCGGATAGTCTCGGAGGTATGACTGACGGCAAGCGCACCCCGTGGGTGGTCGGGGTTTCCGGGGCGTCCGGGACGCCGTACGCGGCGGCGGTGATCCGGGGGCTGCTGGCGGCGGGCGAGAGTGTCGACCTGGTGGTCAGCCGGGCTTCGCGGCTCACCCTGCTGGACGAGACCGGGATCGCGTTCCGGGACGCGCACTGGCGCGCGGACCTCGAGGAGTGGCTGGGCCGCGGCGCCGACGGCAAGCCGGGGACCTTCGAGGGGTTCGACGTCGCCGGCGTGCGCCACTGGGGCGCCGGGGACCTGGCGGCCGGGCCGAGTTCGGGTTCGTACCCCGTCAAGGGGATGCTGATCGTCCCGGCCTCCACCGCCTGTGTGGCCGGTGTGGCGCTCGGGCTGTCGAAGGACCTGCTCCAGCGCGTCGCGAGCGTGACGCTCAAGGAGCGGCGCCGGCTGGTGGTCGCGGTGCGGGAGACCCCGCTGAACGGACAGACGCTGAGGCATCTGGTGGCGCTGGACGAGGCGGGCGCGGTCGTGCTGCCCGCCTCTCCGGCGTTCTACGCGGGCGCGACGCACATCCAGGACCTCGTGGACTTCGTCGCGGGGCGGGTGCTCGACGCGGCGGGTGTGCCGCACGGGCTGTACCGCCGTTGGGAGGGGGAGCTTGGCAGCGCCCGCCCCCGTGAGTAGCGGCAGCGCTGTCAGCGCTTCTTGGTGCTGCCCGGGCGACGGGTCTTGTCGACGCGGTGGGCGGCGGCGGGCTGGTCGGTGCGGGATCGGTTGGCCAGCTCCTGGAGCTGTCGCATGTGCGCGTAGGCCATCTCGATCGTGTACACGGTGAACCACTCCTGAAGATCGTCATTGATCTGTTGAAAGATTCACAGGGTGTTGACCCTGTGCGCCTTTGATTCTATACCTAAACTTGCAGGATCGCCGAATAATGGAAGGCTCCACGTAATGGACACGGTGGACAGGCAGCTCATCCAGGCACTCCGTGAGAACGGTCGCGCCTCATACGCCGAGCTGGGCCGTCTCGTGGGCCTCTCCGGCCCCAGCGTCACCGACCGCATCAACCGGCTGGAGTCGGCCGGTGTCATCACCGGCTACCGCGCGACGGTGGCCGCCGCCGAGCTCGGACTCGGCGTCACCGCGCTGATCGGCATCTCCCTCTCCGACGCCGCCGACCACGAGGACGTGGCGCGCCGGCTGCGCGACCTCGCGGAGATCGAGGACTGCTGGTTCATCGCGGGCGACGACTCGTTCATGCTCAAGGTCCGCGCCAGCGACGTCGACGGTCTGGAGAAGATCATCCGCAAGCTGTCGGGCACCAAGGGCGTCTCCCGCACCCGCACCACCATCGTGCTCTCCACCAAGTGGGAGAACCGGGTCGGCGAGCTGCCCGAGGACGCCTGAGAGTACGGTGGGTGGCGGTTGCAGACAGGTCTGGACAGGGACAGGTAGAGGAGACACCGGCATGGACGCGGGGCTCAAGCGCGAGCTGGAGGAGAAGGTCCGCTCCGGCGAGCGGCTGACGCGGGAGGACGGCATCGCCCTCTACGCCTCGGACGACCTGGCCTGGCTGGGCGGTCTCGCCCACGAGGTGCGCACGCGCAAGAACGGCGACGTGGTCCACTTCAACGTCAACCGCCACCTCAACATGACGAACGTGTGCACCGCCTCCTGCGCGTACTGCTCGTTCCAGCGCAAGCCGGGCGAGAAGGACGCGTACACGATGCGCATCGAGGAAGCCGTCCGCCTGGCCAAGGCCATGGAGAACGAGAACCTCACCGAGCTGCACATCGTCAACGGCCTGCACCCCACCCTGCCGTGGCGGTACTACCCGCGCTCGCTGTCCGCCCTGAAGGAGGCGCTGCCGAACGTCTCGCTGAAGGCGTTCACGGCGACCGAGATCCACCACTTCGAGACGATCTCGGGCCTGTCGGCCTCCGAGATCCTCGACGAGCTGATCGAGGCCGGCCTCGAATCGCTCACCGGCGGCGGCGCGGAGATCTTCGACTGGGAGGTCCGCCAGCACATCGTCGACCACGCCACCCACTGGGAGGACTGGTCGCGCATCCACCGCCTGGCGCACGAGAAGGGCCTCAAGACCCCGAGCACGATGCTCTACGGGCACATCGAGGAGCCCCGCCACCGGGTGGACCACGTGCTGCGGCTGCGCGAGCTCCAGGACGAGACCGGCGGCTTCCAGGTCTTCATCCCGCTGCGCTACCAGCACGACTTCGTGGACATGCAGGACGGCAAGGTCCGCAACAAGCTCCAGGCGCGCACGACGATGGCGACGGGCGCCGAGGCGCTGAAGACCTTCGCGGTCTCCCGGCTGCTCTTCGACAACGTGCCGCACGTCAAGGTCTTCTGGGTGATGCACGGCGTGCAGACCGCCCAGCTCGCGCTCCAGCACGGCGCGGACGACATGGACGGCTCGGTGGTCGAGTACAAGATCACCCACGACGCCGACAACTACGGCACCCCGAACAAGCTGGGCCGCGACGACCTCCTGGAGCTCATCCGAGAGGCGGGCTTCCGCCCGGTCGAGCGCAACACGCGCTACGAGATCATCCGCGAGTACCCCGGCCCGGACGCCTCGCTGCGCGAGACCCCGCAGGCCATGCGCGTCTGACCCCGCGTCCGGCACCGCCGCCGCGGAAGCCCCGGCCCCCGTTCACCGGCGGGCCGGGGCTTTCCCGTTCCCCGACGTCTGCGTAATGGGTACGATAGGCCAATGACCCTTACCTTCACGTTCGATCCGGTCGTCGACCCCGCCCTGCGCGAGGGCATCGCGCAGCTGTGGACCGAGGTCACCAACGCCGGCGGCGCGGTCGGCTTCGTCCCGCCCGTCACCGTCGACGACATCCGCCCCGCCCTGGTCAAGCACCTCGTCGCGATGGCCGAGGGCCGCCACCGGCTGCTGGTCGGGCGCGACGCCGGGGGCGCGGTCCAGGCCGCCGCCTTCCTCGCCTTCGAGGCGCACCCGTTGCGCAAGCACTGGGTCTGGGCGTACACGGTCATGGTCAGCCCCGCCCTCCAGGGCCGCGGCGCCGGGCGGGAGCTGATGGCCGCCCTCGCCGACGCGGCGCGCACGCTGGAGGGGATCGAGGCCATCCGCCTCGAGTGCCGCGGCGGGGCCGGGCTGGAGCACTTCTACGCGGCGTGCGGCTACAAGGAGGTCGGCCGCGTCCCCGACGCCATCCGCGTGGCCCCCGGCGACGACCGCGACGACATCACGATGCTGCTGCCGCTGCACTGACCCCACCGGGCCGCGACGGGGGCCCGGCGTGCTTCACTGGACGGGCACGTGCCGACGTAGGAGAGAGGAAGGGGTCACCGTGTCCCTCAAGCCGAGCGCGACGATCCGCTACACCGCGATGCGCCTGGGCATCTTCGTCGCATGCCTGGTGCTCGTCGCCGTCCTGGTCAACCTGGGCTGGTTCCCGGCCGGGCTGGGTGACGCCAACTTCGCCTGGGTCGTGCTGCTCGCGCTGGTGATCTCCGCGCCGCTGTCCTTCGTACTGCTGCGCAAGCAGCGCGACGAGATGTCCGCCCAGATCTCCGGACGCGTCGCGGATGCGAAGCAGAAGCTCGCCGCGAACCGCAGCCAGGAGGACGCGGCCGACGACGCCGCCCGCGTCGCCTGAGGGGCGCGGGCCGGCCCCGCCGGTCGCCTTCCTCACAGCCGCCCCGCGGCCGTCCGTCCACCGATACGCCCCGGCGCCGGGAACTCCCCCCGCGACGCCGGGGCTTCGGCGTTTCCGGGGCCGCGACGCCGGGCGGATCGACCTCCGCGTGATCGGTGCTCAAAGCATCCCTTTGAGTTTCTCAAAGCGGAGGTGTTAGCGTGGGGACCATGTTGACCGCAGCCGCGCACCCGATGATCCCGAGCGTCCCGCTCGTGGCGCGCCTGCACGTCGACCTCTGCCGCCGCGTGTCCGCGGCCTGTTGCCGTTGCCGCTGAAGCGCAACAGCAGCGGTCCCCGGCCGGCCCGGCCCCTTTCCGGCTGCCGCCGTACCGCATCCCTTGCAGAAACCTTCCGCCGTACGTCCGTGCGTCCCCCGGAGAGTGTGTCTTGTCCGCGTCCCCCCAGGCCCCGGCTCCCGCCAAGGCCTCCTTCACGTTCCCGTTCTGGGCCCAGATCGTCGCCGGCCTCGCGCTCGGCGTCCTGTTCGGCTGGCTCGCCCGCAGCCAGGACGTCAGCTGGCTGAAGACCACGCTGGAGCAGATCGGCGACATCTTCATCCAGCTCCTGAAGCTGGCCGTCGCCCCCCTGGTCTTCTTCGCCATCCTGGTGTCCATCACCAACCTCCGGAAGGTGAACAACGCCGCGCGGCTCGCCTCCCGCACCCTGCTCTGGTTCATGATCACCTCGCTGATCGCGGTGGGCATCGGCCTCGCCATCGGCCTGCTGACCGACCCGGGCGCCGGCACCGGCCTCACCCCGGCCGACGGCAAGGAGCCCAAGCGGCACGGCTCCTGGCTCGACTTCCTGACCGGCATCGTGCCGAAGGACATCGTCACGCCCTTCACCGAGCTGAACGTCCTCCAGATCGTCTTCCTGGCCGCCGTCGCCGGCATCGCCGCCCTCCAGCTCGGCCCCAAGGCCCAGCCCGTCCTGAACCTCGCCGAATCCGTCCTGGAACTCCTCCAGAAGGCCCTGTGGTGGGTCATCCGCCTCGCCCCGATCGGCACCGTCGGCCTCATCGGCACCGCCATCGCGAGCTACGGCTGGGACCTGATCGGCAAGTACGCCACCTTCACGGCCGACGTCTACATCGGCTCGGCGCTCGTCATGTTCGGCGTCTACCCGCTGCTGCTCGCGACGGTCGCCAAGGTCAACCCGGTCCAGTTCTTCAAGGGCGCCTGGCCCGCGATCCAGCTGGCCTTCGTCTCCCGCTCCTCGGTCGGCACCATGCCGGTCACCCAGAAGGTCACCGAGCGCCTCGGCGTCCCGAAGGAGTACGCCTCCTTCGCCGTTCCCTTCGGCGCCACCACCAAGATGGACGGCTGCGCCGCGATCTACCCGGCGCTGGCCGCGATCTTCATCGCGAACATCTTCGACGTGCAGCTGGGCATCAAGGAGTACCTGCTCATCGCCTTCGTCTCGGTCGTCGGCTCCGCCGCCACGGCCGGCCTGACCGGCGCGACCGTGATGCTGACGCTGACCCTCTCCACGCTGGGCCTGCCGCTGGCGGGCGTCGGCCTGCTGATGGCGATCGACCCGATCCTCGACATGATGCGCACCGCGACGAACGTGGCCGGCCAGGCCGTCGTCCCGGTGATCGTCTCCGCCCGTGAGGGGATCCTCGACAAGGAGGCCTACGCCGCCGCCTCGTCCTCCCCGCTGGACGAGCCGGCCGCCCCCGCGGCCCCGGTGCCCGTCGCCGCGTAAGGCGGCGCGCGAGGCGCGACGCACGCCGTACGGCCAGGGGCGCCCCGGATCTCACCGATCCGGGGCGCCCCTTCGCACGCCGGTCAGGACGCGCCGTGCGCCGGAGCCCGGAGCTCAGCCGCTGACCAGCGTGCGGTCGAGGAGGGGGAGCAGGCGGTCCCAGTGGCGCCGCAGCGCCGAGGCGTCGAAGGCGTCGGTGTCGGGCATGGTGAAGCCGTGGACGGTGCCGGGGTAGATCTCCGAGGTGTGGGCGACCCCCGCGGCGTCCAGGCCCCGGTTGAGCTCCGCCAGGGCATCGGGCGTCAGGTCGCTCTCGGCGTGGCCGAAGTGCACCTCGCCGCTGATCCCGGCGAGGGCGCCGGGCCCGTCCGCGCCCACGGGAGCGTGGAACGCGGCGACGGCGGCCACCCGGCCGGGGTGGGCCGCGGCGGTGCGCGCCGCCAGCAGCCCGCCGATGCAGTAGCCGGTCACGGCGACCGGTCCGGGGGCGACTTCGGGCCGGGTGGTGAGGAACCCGAGGTAGGCGTCGGCGTCGCGCCGTACGCGTTCGGCGGTGTGCGCCATGATCAGCGGCATCACGCGGTCCATGAGCGCGGGCCGTTCCTCTTCCCCGATGTGCCCGGGCAGGTCGAACAGCGGTGCCGGCCCGTGCCGGTGGAAGACGTTGGGGACGAGCACGTAGTAGCCGTGGCCGGCCAGCTCGCGGGCCATGTCCTCGATCACGGGCCGGATGCCGAAGCCGTCCGCGTACATCAGCACCCCGGGGTGCCGCTCGCCGTGGTCGGGGAAGGCGGCGAAGGCGTCGGCCCGGCCGTCCGGGGTGGGGATCAACAGTTTGTGGATGGGCATGGGTTCTCTCCTGTCGTGGCTGATGTCTGACCTGTGATCGACACGACGGAGGCGGGGCCCGCGCGGCAGCGCCGGAATCCCGGTCCGACAGCGGGCCCGCAGCGGCCCGTACGGCGCTCAGCGGAGCACCGGGTCACCTATCCGTGTGTGGCGCGAAGCCGTCCCGGTATGCATGGCTGCGAGCCTAGCCCACCGGCCGCGGGGGTCCTCAGACCGTCTGACCCCGCCAGTACGCCACCGCGGCGAGGAGGAAGGGGGCCGCGTACCACCAGCGGCCGAGGTTGCGGTGGAAGACGGGGACGGCGGTCAGCAGCAGGCCGAGGAAGCAGAGGAAGACCGAGACGCCGGCGGTGAAGCGCACGTCGTCGTGCAGCCGGTCGTACGGGGAGCCGGGCCGCAGGACCAGGGCGATCCAGCAGAAGTAGGCCGCCGGGAGGTAGACGAGGGCCAGGGGCACGGCGAGCACCCAGCGCAGGCACCCCCGGTCCTCGGGCAGGTCGATGGACGTCATCCGGCCATCTTCGCCGCCGTCAGCGCAGCTTCCACACCCGGAAGGTGGTGTCCTCGCTCCCGCTGGCGAGGAAGGTGCCGTTCGGGCTGAACGCCACCGAGCTGACGGCGGCGGAGTGCCCGTTGAGGGTCGCCCGGTGGACGCGCGTCGCCGCGTCCCACAGCCGGACGGTACGGCCGCCGCCGCTGGCGAGGGTCTTGCCGTCCGGGCTGAACGCCACCGACCGGACAGCGCTGTTGTGGCCGGTGAGGGTGCCGTCGGCGGTACGGGTGACCGCGTCCCAGAGCCGGATGGTGTTGTCGGCGCCGGCGCTGGCGAGGGTCTTGCCGTCGGGGCTGAACACCACCGAGGCGACCGGCTTGGTGTGACCGGTGAGCGTGCCGGTGGGGGTGCGGCTCGCGTAGTCCCAGAGGCGGATGGTGCCGTCGATGCCGCCGCTGGCGAGGGTCTTGCCGTCGGGGCTGAACGCCAGGGACGTCACCGGCTTGGTGTGGCCGGTGAGGGTGGCGACGGGGGTGGGGGAGCGGTTCAGGAAGTCCCAGAGCCGGATGGTGTTGTCGTCGCCCCCACTGGCCAGGGTGTTGCCGTCCGGGTTGAACGCCACCGCGCGCACCGGCCCCGTGTGTCCCGCCAGGACGCCGACGGGGCTCAGGCTGGAGACGTCGTACAGGTGGAGGGCGCTGCCGCTCCCGCCGACGAGGGTCGTGCCGTCGGGGCTGTAGAGCACGCAGCTCACGGTCGTGTCATGGCGGTCGAAGGGGTTGAGGCCCCCCTGCCCGAGGAGGTTCCACACCCGCACGCTGCGGTCGTTGCCGCCGCTGGCGACGTACCTGTTGTCCGGGCTGAACGTCACCGACTGCACGGGGCCGGTATGGTCCTTGACCTCGTACGCCAGGCGCACGCCGTCCGTGCCGGGGCCGCCGTTCGCGTCGTCGGAGTTGCCGCCGCCGGAGCCCTCGCTGCCGTTGCTCTTGTCGCCGGTCAGCCGCAGTACGGCGTACGTCCCGCCCGAGACCCCCGCCAGCGCCCCCAGCCCGCCGAGCAGGACGTTGCGGCGGCTGGGCCGTGGTGCGGCCGGGGCAGGACCCCGCAGGTCCACCGTCGGTACGTCGCGCACGGCCGGCTGCCGCGGCAGCGCGCGCAGCCGCTCCGCGACGGCCGGCGCGTCGGGCCGCTCGGCCGGCTCCTTGGCCAGCATCGAGGCCACCAGTTCCAGGAGGGCGGGCGGCACGTCCGCCCGTACGGTGTCCAGGGCCGGCGGCTCCTCCTCCAGGTGCATCCGCATCAGCACCCAGGCCTGGTCGGTGCCGTGGAACGGCGGCGCGCCGGTCAGCAGCGCGTACAGCACGCACCCCAGGGCGTACACGTCGCAGCGCCCGTCGACGTGCTCGCCCCGCCACTGCTCGGGGGACATGTAGGGCGGCGTACCGAAAACACGGCCGGTCACGGTCAGCCCGCCCGTGGCGTCGGCGGTGCGCGCGATGCCGAAGTCGCAGATCTTCAGCCGGCCGTCGGCGAGGAGGAACAGGTTCCCGGGCTTCAGGTCCCGGTGCACCACCTTCTGCGCGTGCGCGGCCGCCAGCGCCTCCGCCGCCTGGAGGGCGAGGTCGAGCACCTGGGGGAGGGCGAGGCCGCCGCCGGGGGAGCGGGCCAGGAGGTCGGACAGGTCCCGCCCCTCCAGCAGCTCCATCACGATGAAGAGCCGGTCGTCGTGGCGGCCGATGTCGTGGACGACGGTGATGCCGGGATGCTGGAGCCGCGCCCCGATGGACGCCTCGCGGCGGAACCGGCCGAGCAGCTCCTCCGAGGCGTCGAACTCCCGCAGCACCTTCACCGCCACGGCCCGGCCCAGCTCGACGTCGTACGCCCGCCACACCTCACCCATGCCGCCGTGCCCGAGCCGCTCGTCCAGCCGGTACCGCCCGGCCAGCTGCTCCTCCGGCTGCATGCCGCCCCCTGCTCTACGTCAACCTCGGCCTACGCAGGGGTCATTGTGTAGCAAGGAAGCCCGTCCAGGCGGAGGGTCCGAAGGTGAGGTGGGGGAGCGCGGCGTCCTTGGAGTCGCGGACGTGGATCCGAGCGGGGGTGGCGGCCACCTCGACGCAGGAGTCGCCTTCGCTGCCGCTGCTGTAACTGCTCTTGTGCCAGGAGTGCGCCACCTCGACGCAGTCGTTGATGTCACCGCTGTCGCTGTAGCTGCTCTTAAACCACTCCAGCTCGGGCTCGTGGATCATGTCTCTCCCAGCACTTGCTCGATGAATGCGACCGACTCCCGTGGCGTAAGAGCCTGGGATCGGATCATGGCATGGCATTGCTCCAAGATGCGGACCTGCCTCGGATCGGAGACGGGGCGACCGTTGAACGCTCCTTCACACCGCCCCACCGCCGATCCATCGGCGAACTTCAGCACTTGGATCAACCCGCCCATTCCGGCGTGCTCTTCTACGTCGGTGGGCATGACCTGAATCGTCACGTGCCGCAGCTTGGCAACCTCCAGTAGGCGTTCGAGCTGCCCACGCATCACCATTGTCCCCCCGATGCGTCGTCGAAGAGTCACCTCTTCTTGGACGAAGCAGAGTGCGGGTACGGGATCCCGGCCGAAGATCGATCGCCGTGCCATGCGTGCGGCCAAACCGCGTTCCACCTCCTCCTTGGTGTGGGGAGGCTGCCACATCTCGAACAGGGCCCGCGCGTAATCGTCTGTCTGCAACAGACCGTGGATGTTGTGGCTGCCGTATGCCGACAATTCGACGGCCTGGCGCTCCAGCTTTGCCAGGTTGCGGACCTTCTTCGGGTAGCGGACCTGCTCCATGTCCGCCTTCATGGCCGTGATCTTGCCGCCTGCCCGCAGTACCTCGTCCGCCCTGTCCAGGTACTCCGGGCGCGGGATCCGTTTGCCCGCCTCCACCTTGCGGACCAGGTCCTCGCCGTACCCGACCTCCGTGCCGAAGTCGGCGGCCCGCATGCCCGCCTCCTCGCGCCACGCCCTGAGCTGGCGGCCGAGTGCCGCCAGGACCGCCGCTCCCTGTTCGTCCTCCGGGTCGATCTCCCAGCCCGCGTCTTCCGTACCGTCGTTGTCCACCGCCATGCGTGCCCCACCTCCGACGCACCGAAATCCTCAACACCCCCTGCCCCTACGGCCTTCAGGACAGCCCGGACAGCACCGGACAAGCGCGGGACAAACCCCGGACGCACCGGCGGTACCGCTTCTCACGGTAGCCACGCCGCTCCACGCTGGGTGAGGTGACGACTCAAATCTGGTGCTCTGCACATCAGTTCGGTGTCCAGCTGCCCGCCACGCCCCGTGGCGCCCGACAGGCCCGGCAGCTCGCCGTGGAGAAGCTCCGCGCGTGGGGGCTGCCCACCGACGGGCCCGCGCTGATCGTGGCCGAGCTGGCGGCCAATGCCGTGACCCACGGGCGGGTGCCCGGACGGGACTTCCAGGTGGTGCTCAGCCTGCGTGGCGGGGCGCTCCGGATCGAGGTGGTGGACACCCGCCGCGACCGGATCCCCGTCCCCCGGGAGGCGGACGCCGACGCCGAGGGCGGCCGGGGCCTGGCGGTGGTGGAGGCGCTGGCCGACCGGTGGGGGGTGGAGCAGGGGCCGCCGCCGTGCAAGGCCGTGTGGGCGGAGGTGGACCTGCCTACAGGCGGCTCGCCAGAAGGATCGTGACCGGAGGCGGGACCACCGCGATCCAGCCCGCCCAGCGTGCGGCCGTGGCCAGGGCGGGGCGTCGCCGGAGCAGCCAGCAGGCAACGGCGAGCACCGGGGTGAGGGTCCAGGACGCGAACCAGAAGACCATGACGACCGCCACGGCCTCGGGGTGGACCTCCGAGGCCATCCCGGCCAGGGCCCCGAAGACGAAGGCCACGGGGCTCAGGGCCACGGCCAGGACCGTGCCCCAGGTCAGCGCGGTGTCGGATGCGGAGGTCGGGTCGTTCATGGGTCCAGCCAAGCGGCTGGGCGAGCGGTGCGCCTGCGCCCGGGTACTCAGCGCCGGCCGGTCCCCGTACTCATCCGGGGCGCGGGCCGCCAGGATCCGGCGACCCTCGACATAACCCCCTAAGTACGGAGGTAAATCCACCCAACCCCCCCTCCGGCCCCCGCTCACTCTCTCGGGTGAACTGTGACAACTCGGCTGGATTCCGGGGTGGTTGCCGGGCATATGCTCGGCCCGCCAACCACAGAACTGAGACGGCCCCCGCCGGGACTGGCATCCCGAACGAGGGCCTGACCAACTAGGAAGAGAACGACTTCCAGATGGCGTTCAAAGAGCTTAACGGGCGTGCGCGCACGGCGTCCCGCGTTCGAAGCGGGACCATCCCATCAGGTGTCGTCCACGTCAACGTGCGGCACACCGACCACTACGTCGTGATCGGCAACCACCTGGCCCAGCACCCGGTCCTGTCGCTGGTGGCGATCGGCCTCGCGGTGCACATCCAGTCGCTGCCCGCCGGTACCGGAATCGGCATCAAGGAGCTGACCGCCCGCTTCCCGGAGGGGGAGATCCGGATCGCCGCCGCGCTGCGGGAGCTGGAGGCCGCCGGGTACCTGGAGCGGACCCGCGTACGGACCCCCGAGGGCCGGCTCGTGACCCGGACGGTGTCCTACAACCGGCCGCGCGCCGCCGTCCCGCCGCAGGACGACCCGCCGCCGCCCCCGCCGCCCGCCGACCGGGCCCCCGTACCGGAGCCGGAGCCGGAGGCGGCCCCCACCCGGGAGCCCGCCCCGGAGCCCGCCCCGCGGCCAGGGGCGACCGCCCGGCAGGACGCCGCCGACCTGCTCGCCCGGCTGCGCAGCGACGACCCCCGGCTGCTGCTTGCCGAGCGGGACGTACGGCGGCTCGCGCCCGGGGTGGCGGCCTGGCTGGACCGGGGGGCCGAGCCGGAGGCCGTGCGCCAGGTGCTGGCCTGGGGCCTGCCCGCCGACCTGCGCAGCCCGGCCGCGCTGATCGGCCACCGCCTCAGGGAGGGGATCCCGCCGCACATGCCGGTGACCCCGCCGCCCGCGCACCATGCCCGGCGGCCGGAGCCCATGCAGAACTGCGACGGCTGCGACCGGGGCTTCCGGGCCAGCGAACCGGGCCGCTGCCGCGACTGCCCGCCGCCCGAGTCACCACGTGCCGCGTAGCCCGGCGGGCCGGGCCCGCATCGACTGCGGGCCCGGCCCGGACCGAGGATCCGAGGGGAAGCGGATCAGTCGGTGCAGTACTGCTTGATCGCGGTGCCGAACGCCGCGGTGTAGGCCTTCGTGTAGGCCTCGTCCGCCTTCTTCTTGGCCTCGTTGTCGGCGGTCAGACCCTGGTTGGGCTTTACCTTCGGCTTCGGCTCTTCCTTGCAGGCGCCGGACTGCCCCAGTTCCCTGCCGTCGGCGAAGCCTTCACGGGCGCCGCGCTTGCGCTCGTTGTCGATGAAGTTCTTGTTGACCGCGTCCTGCGCCTCCTGGCCGCCCAGACAGGTGGCCTTGGTTCCATCGGACTGGGAGGCCGCGTACTTGCCGACGGGCAGGTCGAGGGCGGAGAACTTGCCGTCGGCGCCCACCGTGACGAGGGACCCGCCGTCGCCGTCGGTCTGGTCGACGGTGACCTTTCCCTTGGTCTTGTCGAATCCTTCGCCGGTGACGACCACCTTGGTCGCGTCGTTGGCCTTGGCCTCCACGAAGCACTGGGCCGCGGGCGCGGCCTGGGGGGTCGTGGTCATGGCCGATGCGGCGGTCGCCGACCCCAGGGCGAGCGAACAGACCGCCAGGGGGACGAAGAGGGTCGTACGGGTGCGCTTGTTCATGTCGTTCCTCACCTTGGGGGCGGGAGAGGGGGCGTGGCCGGGGCGGGTCGGCACCGCGGAGGGGAAGACGCCGCACCGGTACGCGGTCCACGGATCGGAGCAGTGCCCGGGGCGGTGCGCTCCACGCGCAACGGCAGGCCCCGGCAGCAGTCCGTCCCTTCCATCGTGCCCCGCCCCTCCGGGCCTGTCGACCGGAGTCCCGGACCCCCCGGCCGCAGGCCGTCGTACGTGCCGAACAGCTGCCCTGGCCAGCGCCGTTGCGGCGGGCTCGCGACCGGGCGGGCCGGGGTCCGGGCGCCTAGACTGAGGGGGTCACGCCCTGCGCCCGCCCCGGGTCACGGCACCCGTCCACGGGCCCGGGGACCGCCCGTGGACCCGCGCCCGCCGAACCATCCGGGCCGGGCGGGATCCACCCGTATCCGGGAGGGCGACCATGACCGGCCACCTCCGGCGGCGGGCGTTGGGCCCGCTCGTCCTGTTCTCCGCACCCGCGCTGGTGCTGCTGACGGTCGTACCCGCCGGCGCCCTGCCCCCGGCCGCCGCGTCGGCGGCCACGACGGTGTCCGCCACGGCGGCGAAGGCGCCGACCATCTGCCACGGGCTGACCCAGGGTCAGGACCCGTACCACCGCGGCTGCCGTGAGGGCTACCTCCAGGGCTCCAGCTCCGGCAACCGCGACGGCAAGCCGCCCATCTGCCGCAAGACGCTGCCGCCGTTGGTCCCGCCCAACCCCAGCCCGTTCGTCCAGGGCAAGGCCGAGGGCTACACGTACGGGTACAACCAGGCCTACGCGAAGTCGGCGGCCGCCAACAAGGCCGCGTGCGCCGCGATGAACAACCCCCAGCCCCAGCCTCAACCGCAGCCCCGGCAGCAGACGCAGGAGAGCATGTTCGCCGCGGGGAAGTCCTCCGGGGAGACCTGGGGGCGGGACGAGGGCAAGGCGTGCCTCCTCGCGCGCACCCACGCGCGCCTCGTACCCCCCAAGCAGCCCGACCCGCTGATCCTCGCCTTCCAGAACGGCTACGCAGTGGGCTACGACACCGCCTTCGACGAGGCGTACCGGGCGAACTGCCTGAACAAGTGAGCTCGGGGGTGATGTGGGAGGTAGGACGATGAGGATGCGACGTGCCGCCGGCGCGGCAGCGGCCGTACCGCTTGCCCTGGTGTGCGTCTGGACGGCCCCGTCCGCGGAGGCGGCCGGCACCCACACCATCACCCTGAGCGGAAGCCTGACGGTGTCCGGCTCTTCGAGGGCTCGGACTGCCTGAACACCGACCTCGACGGGGAGGACCAGGGGATCCAGCAGGGCTTCATGCCCGGGAAGAGCCTGACCAACTGGCAGCTGTCCGCCGAGAACGGCGAGGCGGGCTCCGACGACTACGCCCGGGTGACCTTCAGCCTGAAGCACGCGGGCGGCACCGGCATCGGCCTCGGCCGTCCGGCCGAGCCGTCGAACGTGGTCCCCACGAGGGACGCCGCCGACCCCACGCGCGTGGTGGTGGAGTGGAGCGACCAGGCGACCGACGAGAGGTGGTACGAGGTCTCCGACAGCACCCTGCGGCAGATCAAGAAGGTGCCCCCGAACAGCACGTCGTTCACCTGGACCGGACTGCCCGCCGAGAAGCAGTGCTTCCAGGTGCGGGCGGTCAACCTCGTCGGCCCGTCGGCCTGGACGCCGGTCAGGGCCACGGCCGAGTGCGTCTGATCCGGCGGGAAGAGTCGCCGGGAGGGTCTGTCACGGTCTTGCCACAAGGATGAGTTGAATGTGTTCAAAACCCGGGGGTGCGGGCCTACGCTGACGGCCACGCAACAGGGGAGGGGACCCGATGTCCGACCACGCCGACGCGCCCGAACAGGCGCAATCAGGCGGATCCGCCGAGGCTCCGGCTCAGCCCGCTCCGCCGACGCCCGCGCCGCCGCCGACGCCCGCGCCGCTCGCCCCGCCCGCCCCCGGAGTGCCCGGGCACGACCCGGCCGCCTGGCGGGGCTGGCTGGCCTACCAGCACCGGATGCGCCAGCAGCAGGCACGCGAGGCGGCCGCCGCGAAGGCGGCGAACTCGATGTGGCGGCGGATCCGCCCCGCCGAGGCGGCCCCGGTCCACCCCGTCACCCTGGTGGCCGCGCTCGCCGCCGGGCTCACCACCGCCGTCGTCCTCGGGGAGGGCATGGGCCCCGGGCTGCTGCTCGCGGCGCTGCCCGCCATGGTCGCCGCGTACGCCGCCGCCCGCGCGGCCGGGCGCAAGGCCAGGCCCTGGAGCCTGGTGTGGGCCGCCGGCTGCGTCGTCCTCCTCGCCGTGCCGGCGCTGCGGGACGCCGCCTGGCCCTCCACGCTGGCGATCCTGGCCGCCGTGCTGCTGGCCGCGCTGGCCCTGCACGGAACCCGCCGGTGGCCCGGCGTACTGCTCGGCCCGCTCGGCTTCGTCGACAGCGCGGTCACGGGCGTCGGCTGGGCCTGGGCGGGCGTGCGGGCGCGCGGCGGCGGGGCGGGGCGGGAGCGCTGGGTGCCCGTCGCCAAGGCGGCCGTGGTGACGGTGGTGCTGCTGATCGTGTTCGGGGCGCTGTTCGCCTCCGCCGACGCGGCCTTCGCGGATCTGATCGGCGGCCTCAGCCCCGACATCCCGGTGGCGGAGGGGCCCTGGCGGATCCTGCTCTTCCTGCTCGGCACGGTCCTCGCGCTCGCCTTCGCCCGTACGGCCGCGGCCCCGCACCGGTGGGACCGGATGAAGCGGACGCCGGGCAAGGCGCGCTCACGGGTGGAGTGGAGCCTGCCGCTGATCGTGCTCAACCTGCTCTTCGCCGGCTTCAACGCGGTACAGCTGGCGGTGCTGTTCGGCGGCTACGACACGGTGCTGGAGCGCACCGGGCTCACGTACGCCGAGTACGCGCGCCAGGGGTTCTGGCAGCTGCTGTGGGCCACCGTCTTCGTCCTCGGAGTCATCGCGCTCGCCCTGCGCTGGGCGCCGCGCGGGGGTGCCGGGGACCGGCGCCTGGTCCGCTCGGTACTGGGGACGCTGTGCCTGCTGACCCTGGTGGTGGTCGCCTCCGCGGTGCGCCGGATGGACCTGTACGTGGACGCGTACGGCCTGACCCGGCTGCGGCTGTCGGTCGTCACGATGGAACTGTGGCTGGGCCTGGTCATCGTGCTGCTGATGGCGGCCGGGATCGCCGGCGGGCGCTGGCTGGCCCGTGCGGTGGTCGGCAGCGCGGCGGCGACCGTCCTGGCCTTCGGCCTGCTGTCCCCCGACGGGATCATCGCCGAGAGCAACGTGACCCGCTACGAGCAGGACGGCAAGCTGGACCTCGCCTACCTCCGCGACCTGTCGGCGGACGCGGCCCCCTACCTGGACCGGCTGCCCGAACCCCGCCGCTCCTGCGCCCTGATGGGGATCCGGGACCAGCTGCGGGAGGCCGAGGACGCGCCCTGGTACGCCACGAGCCTCGGCGAACACCGCGCCCGGGCGATCCTGCGCGAACGCCCGGTGACGGCGACGGCCCGCGAGTGCGCGCTGCTCGGCGCGTACGGCGGCCGCGTGGAGTAGGGGTCCCTCAAGCCGTACTGCCGGCCGTACCCGTCCCGCCGCGGTTGCCGAGGGCGGCCTCGGCGGCGAACTGTACGGAGGGGTCGCCCTCGGCGACCAGCCGTCGCAGAGCCTTCTCCGCCGCAGGGTCGCCGGGCGAGCCGGCGCCGAGCGCGGTGGCGGCCGCCGCCTTGACGGCGTCGTCCACGTCATAGGTCAGGCGTACGACGGTGCCGCGGACCACGGCGTCGCCGGGCCAGCCGGCTGCCAGCGCGCCGGCTGTGAACAGTCGTACGTACGGACTCGGATCATCGCTCAGCCGGAGCACCGCGGAGCGGGCCGTGCGGTCTCCTGGCCAGCTGGCAGCGATCTTCTCGGCGACGTACCAGCGGACCTCCGGCTCCGTGTCGCCGAGCATCCGTAGCACGGCGGCGCGGGCCGTGGAATCACCGGACCAGCCGCGAACGAGTGCCTGCGCGACCTCCGCGCGGACGTCTTCGTCCGGGTCGCTTGCGAGCAGCAGGAGGATGTCGCGGGCCGTGGGATCCCCCGGCCAGCCGTTCATGAGCGCGTTAGCGACGCTGTCGCGTACCGGCGGACTCGGATCGCCGGCCATCCGCAGCACGGTGTCCCGGGCGAGGGGGTCACCGCTCCATCCGACACCGAGACCATGGGCGGCGGTCCGGCGAACGCGGCTGTCCGCGTCACTGGTCAGTCGCAGCATGGCTTCCCGGGCGTCCGGATCACCCGACCAGCCGGCCGCCAACCCTTTGGCGGCGTGCTGCCTGACAGCCGCGTCGGGGTCGGATGCCAGACGGATGACGGTGCCACGGGCATCCTCGTCGTGGTGCCAATCGGTTGCGAGCTTGGCGATGGCCGACTGGCGGGAGTCCGGGTGGGTCAGGCGGGCAGAGGACAGGAGGACCGCGAGCTCATAGTCCGGTTCGAGGAAGCCCTCCCCGCCGATGAGGGTGTTGCGCAGTTCGCGGACCTCCTCCTCCTTGCGGGTGTTGACCTGGTGTGCCTTGGTGAGAGCCGCCGCGATGTCGTCCAGGGCTTGCCGGGCGAACAGGTCGGCGGGCGGCATCGGGCCGTGCGGGTGACCGGGGTCCGGGTGGGTGAGCGTGAGTTCCGAGACGTCGGGGTGCTGGGCGAGGCGTTGGAGGTCGGCTCGGGCGCGGTCCCAGAGCTGTTCCAGGGTCAGCTTGCGGGCGATGACCCGGTCCGCCTCCTGCTGTGCCGTCGACTTGTAGGCCTCCGCCTGGCGGGTCTCGTCGCGTACCCGGGCGAGCGCGTGCGGGTCGGTGGTGCGGAGGGCGCGGACGTCGTTCCCGGCGATGATCTCGCGCAGTGCGCCGGTGATCTGGAACAGGGTCAGGAGCAGGAACTCCGCGTCGCGCAGGGCGTAACGGAGGCGGCTCTCGGTGTCGGCGGCCGACGCCAGGTCCCGCTCCACCCGGGCCAGGTCCCGCTGGGCGAGGGCCAAGTCCCGCTGGTGGCGGAGGGCGGTGGTGTCACCCCCGCCGTCCGCCGGCCGTGGTGGGGAAGTGGCGGCCCGGAGCAGGGAGAGGGCCTCGTCGCAGCGGCGCTTGTGCTCCTGCTCGGTGAGGTGGGCGGCCTTGTTGGTGATGCGCAGGAACTGGATGGTGAAGGGGACGGGGGGCTTGGGTGTCGTACGCCCGCTGTAGAGGCGGTCGATGTGGGACTTGGAGTACGCCATCCCGTCGATGCCGCAGCCGGGTTTTCGCAGCGCCGCCTTCTTGAAGGCCTGCTCGATGTCGCGCGCGCCCAGGCGGGCTTCCTCGGCCTGGGCGCGCAGGAAGGCCCCGTACCGCTGCCACGTTTCGGAATGCATCTTCTTCCCCGGTCGTCCCTGGGACGGATCAGGCGGTCCCCATAGCGCGGGGATTCGCCCCGGCCGACGCGGTCGCCCGTCCCAGGGCGTCCCTGCCCCGGTGGGGACCGGGTGCAAACGGGTCAGGGTCTGCTCATGTCCCCATCCCGGGGCTCTCGTGTGAAGGAGATCCGCATGCATGGCAACCACGTTCGGGAACTGCTGCTCGCCGCCGTGCCGGAGGCGGTCGGCGGGGTGGCCGCCGCCGTCGTCGTCGGGGTGGCCGTCTGGGTCTGGCGGCGGGTGGCGCGGAAGGGTCAGGAGCGGGAGTAGGAGCCGAGGCCGATCAGGCAGTAGACGTACTCGTTCACGACGCTGCCGTTGATCGTGTACTGGTACGAGAAGCCGTACTCGGTGCGGGAGTTCTCGTCGCAGCGGCTCATGTCCGAGGTGCCGGGGAAGCGCTGGATGACCCGGTAGTGGGCGTCGTCCGCCGAGCAGGAGACCTCGTCGATGTTGCTGACGCGCTGCGCGGTGGTGGAGTCGGGCAGTTCGCCGTTGAGGCAGGTGCCCGCCTCGAAGGGGCGGGGGGCCGCGGTGGTGGGGGTGGGGTCGGGCGTGGGCTCGGTCGTCGGCTCGGTCGTCGGGGTGCGCGTCGGCGGGCTGTAGGTCGGCGGGTCGTAGGTGGGCGTGCTGTCGGTCGGCGAGGGGTCCGGGGTGTACGTCGACTCGGCCGTCGGGGACGAGGAGGCCGACGCACTGTGGGAGTGGTCGTCGTTGCTCGTGACGACGATGCCGATGACCACGGCGGCGACGGCCCCGAGCGCCAGCAGGCCCCCGAGGGCGCCGCTCTTCCCCGTCCGCGCGGGCTGCGGCGTCACCGGCGGCGGTGCCGGGGGTCCGGACACCCGTATGCGCAGCAGGACTTCCGTCTCGCCGACGCGGGCCCGTACGAGGTCGCCGTTGCGTGCGGGGGGTATCCGCATGCGCTGCGGGCCGGCCGGAAGGGAGACGGAGACGGTGGCCCCCGCGGCGGCCTGTGCGGGGGTGAGCGTCAGCTCGATTTCCTGGGGCGACACCGGCGGCTCCTCGGGGTGGGGGCGGGACCCTCCCCGGATTCTGCCGGGTACGGGCCCGGGGACGCAGGCGTTCCGGCAGTCCCGCGGGGTGGCGTGTGCGCGCCAGGGGGTGGTCCCGTCGACGGGGTGTGGAGCTGGCGGGGAGAAGGCGTACGGGGGGTGGTCCCGGGCGCCGGGGCGTGCGTAGATTACCGGCGGTAACACCCCGACGACCGAGGAGAACGCCGTGGACGCAGCCGAGCCGAAGCCGGTCGAGCCCGTCAAGACGATCGTGGGCGGCGTGGTGCGCGAGGTGGCCGTGCCGGCCCTCGTCGGCCCGGCGGCGAGCGGGTCCCTCGGGGACATCCCGTTCCAGAACGCCCGGGAGGCCCCCCGCGAGGCCGTGCTCGCCCGCAAGGAGCGCGACGGCAGCTGGCGGGACGTCACGGCCGCCGAGTTCGCGCGCGAGGTGCTCGCCGTCGCCAAGGGGCTGATCGCCGAGGGGCTCGCCGAGGGCGACCGGCTCGCCATCATGGCCCGCACGACCTACGAGTGGACCCTGCTCGACTTCGCCGGATGGGCCGCCGGGCTGGTCACCGTACCCGTCTACCCGACCTCCTCCGCCGTCCAGGCCCGCTGGATCATCCACGACTCCGGGGCCGTGGCCTGCGCCGTCGAGGACACCGTCCAGGCCCGGCTCATCAGCGCCGAGCGCGCCAACCTCCCCGGGCTGGCGCACCTGTGGGAGTTCGACACCGGCGCGCTGGCCCGGCTCGTCAAGGCCGGGGAGCACCTGCCCGACGCCATCGTGCACGCGCGCAGGGCCGCCCGTACGCCCGATTCCGTCGCCACGCTCGTCTACACCTCCGGCACCACCGGTCAGCCCAAGGGCTGCGTCCTGACCCACGCCAACTTCTTCGCCGAGGTCGACAACGCCGTCGAGCTGCTGCACCCCGTGTTCAGATCCGCCACCGACGAGCCCGCCTCCACGCTGCTCTTCCTGCCGCTCTCGCACGTGTTCGGGCGGATGGTCGCCGTGGGCTGCCTGCGCGCGCGGGTGAAGCTCGGCCACGCGCCGAGCATCAGCAGCGAGGACCTGCTCGCCGACCTCGCCGGCTTCCAGCCGACCTTCCTCCTCGCCATCCCCTACGTGCTGGAGAAGGTCTACAACACCGCCCGCGCCACCGCCGAGAAGATGGGCCGCGCCGCCTCCTTCGACCGGGCCGCCCGCATCGCCCAGCGGTGCGGCGAAGCGGCCGGGGGCAACCCGCCCGGAATGGGGCTGCGGGCGGCCCGCGCCCTGTACGACCCGCTGGTCTACCGGCGGATCCGGGCGGCCCTCGGCGGCCGCGTGCGCTACGTCCTGAGCGGCGGCTCCCCGCTCGGGCGGCGGCTCGCCGCCTTCTACACCGGCGCCGGCATCGACGTCTTCGAGGGCTACGGGCTCACGGAGACGACGGCGGCCGCGACCGTCACCCCGCCGCAGCGCCCCCGGCTCGGCACGGTCGGCTGGCCCCTGCCGGGGACGGCGGTGCGCATCGCCGACGACGGCGAGGTGCTGCTGCGCGGCCGGCACGTCTTCGCCGGGTACTGGAACGTGTCCGCCCACCAGCCCGGACAGTGGCTGGCCACCGGCGACATAGGCGAGCTCGACGCCGACGGGTACCTGACCATCACCGGCCGCAAGAAGGACCTGATCATCACCTCCGGAGGCAAGAACGTCGCCCCCGCGCCCCTGGAGGACTGGCTGCGCGCCCACCCCCTGGTCGGCCAGTGCCTGGTCATCGGCGACAACCGCCCCTACATCGCCGCCCTCCTCACCCTGGAGCCGGACGGGCTGGCGCACTGGCGGCAGATGCACAAGAAGCAGAACGTGCCGCTGCGCGAGCTGGTCGCCGACCCCGAACTGCTGGCCGAGCTCCAGCGGGCGGTCGACGAGGCGAACAAGCTGGTCTCACGGGCCGAATCCATCCGCCGCTTCACCGTCCTGCCCGGGGAGTTCACCGAGGCACGCGGACACCTGACCCCCTCGCTGAAACTCCGGCGCGGGGCCATCGCCCGCGACTACGCGAGGGAGATCGAGCAGCTGTACCGGGCGCCGCGCACCGCCTGAGCGCCCGCGGCCGTCGAGGGGCGGGGGCGGCGGAGCCCGCTTATGGTGGGCTGGGCCGACCGGTCCGGGGGGCGACCCGAGGAGGGCGCAGTGTCCCGTCCCCGTTCCCGTCCCCATGCCCGGCCCCTTCCACAGCCCTTTTCCCGGCCCTTTGCCCGGCCCCGTTTCCTGCCCCGTACGGTCGCCGGCGCGGCCTGCGCACTGGTCGTCGCCGCCGCCCTCGGGGCAGCCCCCGGCCCGGGCCCGGCCGCGGGCATACGGTGGGGGGACTGCCCCCTCGAAGCCCCGCCCGAGGGGATGCGGTGCGCGGAGGTGACCGTCCCCCTCGACTACGCGGACCCCGCCAAGGGCACCACCCGCGTGGCCGTGGCCCGCATCCCCGCCACCGCCCCCGGCCGCAGACCCCTCGGCTCCCTGCTGCTGAACTTCGGCGGCCCCGGCAACCGCGGGATCGCCTCCCTGGCCGCCGACCCCAAGGCCTTCGCGGAGCTCGGCGAGCGCTACGACCTCGTCGCCTTCGACCCGCGGGGCGTCGGTCTCAGCAGCCCCGTCTCCTGCGGCGGCAACCAGCAGACCGGCGACGACGTGCCGGAGGACGCCGCCTCCCAGCTGGCCGCCCTGCGGGCCGTCGCCCAGCGGTGCGCGCTGCACTCCGGGCCCGTCCTGCCCTATATCGGCACCGTCAACGTCTCCCGGGACATGGACCGCATCCGCCAGGCCCTCGGCGACAGGAAGCTCAACTACCTCGGCTTCTCCTACGGCACCCGGCTCGGCGCCGTCTACGCCGCGCAGTTCCCGAAGACGACCGGCCGGATGGTCCTCGACGGGGTCGACACCCTCAGCGAACCGCTCGCCGAGCAGGCCCTGGTCTCCGCGCGGGGCCAGCAGCGGGCCCTGGACAACTTCCTGACCTGGTGCGCCCACCAGAACGGCTGCGTCTACGGCACGAACACCCGCACCGCCCGGGAGAAGATCGAGGAACTCGTCGAACGACTCGACGCGCGCCCCCTGACCGGCACCGACGGCACGCACTTCACCGGCCAGGACGCGGTCGGGGCGATCGGCGCCGCCCTGTACTCCAAGACCCTGTGGCCGGACCTCGCCGAGGCCCTCGCCCGGGTCGAGCGCGACCGGGACCCGGCCGCCCTGAAAGAGCTGGGCAACCCGCCCGAAGGGGAGACCGACGACGGCCCCGCCAAGATCCCCGAGGACAACGGCGAGGCCGCCCTCACCGCCGTGAACTGCGCCGACGACCCCGACCGGAGCAACGACGAGGCCACCCCGCACGCCATCGCGCAGGAGATCCACGACCTGGAGGCGGAGTTCCGCCGCACCTCGCCGGTGTTCGGGCCGGGCCAGCTGATGACCGTGCTGTCCTGCTACGGCCGGCCCGCCGGCACCGACTTCATCCGCCGCATCGACCGTCCCGGCGCGCCCCGCATGCTCCTCGTCGGCACGCGCGGGGACCCGGCGACCCCGTACGAGTGGACGGAGGAGACGGCCCGCCGGCTCGGCTCGGCGGTGGTGATCGACTACAAGGGCGAAGGCCACACCGGCTACACCGCCTCCGCGTGTGTCCGGGGGTACGTCCACGACTTCCTGACCGGCGGCAGACTGCCGGCCGGCACACGCTCCTGCCCCGCCGGGGAGTGAGCCGGCGGGACATGAGCGGGATACCGCTTAGCAGTCGGGGCGGGTGGCGCGGCCCGCGAAGCGGTCCGCCATCCAGGCACCGACCGCCAGGGAGTGCGTGATGACACCGCTGACGTGCTCGCCGAGCACGATGGTGTCGAACTGGACGTCCGCGCCCCGCGCGCACCACTCGGAGCGCAGCTGCCGCCCGACCGCGTACGGGATCAGCTCGTCCCCGAGCGCGTGGTACTGGAGCACCGGCGCGGCCGGGGCGGTGCGGCCCAGCCGGCTCTGGTTCAGCCGGGCCTGCCAGTCGGGCTGCGCGAGCGGGTCGCGGGTGGTGAGGTCGGAGATCCGCTTGAAGGAGCCGGCGATGGCGTCGATCGCCACGCAGTTCTCCTTCATCCCGCCCACGAGCGCGCGGCCCGCCGGGTTGAGGTACGTGTCGAGCTCCAGCTCCGGGAAGGCCGCGTCCTGCCCGGCCGCCGCCATGAAGACGAGGCCGGAGCCGAAGGAGCCGTTGTTGGCGGCGGCCACCTTCAGCAGGTCGGCGGGGACGCCGCCCGTCGCCGTTCCCTTGACCTTCAGCTCCGGCGCGTACGAGCCCTGCAGCTCGGCGGCCCAGCCGGCGGCCTGGCCGCCCTGCGAGTAGCCCATGATGCCGACGGGCGTGTCCGCCGGCAGGCCGGCCTCGGGGAGGCGGATCGCGGCGCGGGCGGCGTCGAGCATCGCGTGGCCCGCCGACGGGCCGACGGTGTAGGTGTGGAGGCCGGGGGTGCCGAGGCCCTCGTAGTCGGTGACGACCACGGCCCAGCCGCGCTGGGTGTACTGCTGGATGAGGTTGGCCTCCATGGCGGTGCCGTTCGGGAGGTTGTTGCTCGGGGCGCAGGAGTCGCCGAGCCCGACCGTGCCGACGGCGTAGGTGATGAGCGGGCGCGGTCCGGTGCGGCCGTCCTGCGGGACGATGACGGTGCCCGAGACGACGTTCGGGGCGCCGTCGGCGGCGGTGGAGCGGTAGTGCACCTTCCAGGCCTTGGTACCGGTGGGCTGGCCGGGCAGCGGGTGGAAGGCGGAGGGGGCGCTGCTGACGAGATCGCCGGGACGGCCGGCGGCGGCGGCCGTGTCGGCACCGGCGGCGGGGACCTGCGCCGAGAAGACCAGGGCGGTGGTCGCGGCCACGGCGGCCAGGGCGGTGCTGCTGCGCAAACGCATGGGCGGTACTCCCAACGTGCGTAAGGGTGGGGGCGGGTGAGGCGAAGGTACTGACCGACCGGTCGGCACGTCGCTGACCGGACAGCTCACCTTTCCTGACCGGGCCTCCCACCCCGCCCGGGACGCGCCGCGCCCCCGCCCGGGGCTACCGGCGGGGGAGGGCGAAGCCGTGGTCGGCACGCCGCCCCGGCCGGAGCGCCCGCGCGCTACCCGCCGGAGGCCATGCGGTACGCGCCCGGCGTCGTGCCCGTCCAGCGGCGGAACGCGCGGTGGAAGGCGGTGTCCTCCGAGAACCCCAGCCGGGCGGCGAGTTCCGCGATCGGCTCCCCGCTCTCGGCCAGCCCCGCGATCGCCGCGTCCCGCCGCACCTGGTCCTTGAGCTGCTGGAAGGAGGTCCCCTCCTGCTGGAGGCGGCGCCGCAGCGTCGCCGGGGAGACCGCCAGGCGCGCGGCCACCTCCCCGAGCTCCGGCAGCCGCGGCGAGCCGCGCAGCCGCCGCGTAAGGGTCCGGCGTACCTGCTCCGCGACCGTCGTCCCGTACTCGGGCCGCGCCAGCAGGTCGAAGGGGGCCCGGCGCAGCATCGCGTCCAGCGCGGCCTCGTCCCGTACCAGCGGCGCGGTCAGCCAGCGCGCGTCGAAGACGGCCTCCGTCCGCTCGGCCCCGAAGCGGACCGGGCAGCCGAAGAGGGTGTCGTACTCGTCCCGGTGCGGCGGCGGCGGATAGGCGAAGCGGGCCTGCGCCAAGGGGATCCGCCGCCCGACGAGCCAGCTGCCCAGCCGGTGCCAGATCGCGAGCACGCACTCGCTGAGGAAGCGCTCCTCGTCCCCGTCGAAGGTGCTGCGCACGGTGAACCGCGCCTGCCCGCCCCCGGTCTCCAGGGCCAGCTCCGGCCCGCCCGGGAACAGCCCGTAGAACGCGGCGGCCCGCTCCACGGCCGCGCCGAAGTCCCGGCAGCCCAGGCAGGCGTGGCACATCATCGCGAACGTGCCCGGGCGGCTCGGGAGGGCGGACAGCCCGAGGAACTCGTCCTGCGTGGTCCGGTACAGGGCCCGGAAGAGCCGCGCGAACTGCGCGGGCGTGATCCGTGCCCGGTCGTCGCCGAGCAGCAGGGGCGGGATCTGCGCCTCCTGGAGCAGCGGCACCAGGTCGCAGCCGGCGCGCCGCGCCCCCGCGAGCACGGCGCGCACGTGGTGCACGGTGATCGTCCGCCTCCCCATGGCTTCGACGGTAGCCCCAATGAGCGCCGGGGTCAGCGGGGGTGACGCTTCCGGTCATGCCGGGCGGGGCCGCGGGTGCCCACCATCGGGGGGTCACCTATGCCGGGAGGGCGCGCGATGGACGGTCGGCCGAGGACGCTGGCGGTGTTCACCCAGTGGACCGAGGAGAGGTACGGCAACGGCACGGCGCTCCGCTTCCGCCCGCCGGACGGCGGCGACGGCTGGACGACCCGTACGTACGCCGAACTCGGCGCGGCCGTACGCGAGGCCGGGCGGACGCTGCTCGGAATGGGCGTCGCGGCGGGCGAGCGGGTGGCGGTGCTCGCGGAGACCCGGCCCGAGTGGACCTGCACCCACTTCGGGATCCTCGCGGCGGGCGCGGTCCTGGTGCCGGTGTACCCGACGGCGGGGGAGGAGGAGCTGGCCTGGGTGCTGTCCGACTCGCAGGCGGTGGTGGCCGTCTGCGAGGACGCCGCCCAGGCGGCCCGGGTGGAAGCGCTGCGGCCGAAGCTGCCGGCGCTGCGGGAGGTCGTACGGATGGACGCGCCGGGCGGAGTGGGCCGGCTGGACGGACCGGGCAGGCCGGGTGGGCCGGGCGGCGGGGCCGACGTGCCGGACGGGTCGGGCGGCGGGGACCGGAGGGATGCGGCGGGAGCGCCGGGCCGGCCGCCGCGGGCCTCGGAGTCCGAACTGGCCGCCCGGGCCGCCTCGGTGACCCCCGACGCGGACGCCGCGATCGTCTACACCTCGGGCACCACGGGCCCGCCCAAGGGCTGCCGGCTGACGCACGGCAACCTCGGCGCCGTCCAGGACGCCACCCTCCCGCTGGTCCGGGGCGGGCCGGGCGACTCGACGTACCTGTACCTGCCGCTGGCGCACCTGCTGGCGCAGCTGATCCAGTTCACCACCCTGCTGGAGGGCGGGGAGCTGTGCTACTTCGGCGGCCGGGTGGAGGACGTGGTGGCCGAGCTGGCCGAGGCCCGGCCCACGCACCTGCCGTCGGTCCCCCGTCTGTTCGAGAAGGTCCACGCGGTGGTGCTCGGCCTGGCGGAGGGCCAGGAGGGGGGCCGGGAGCGCTTCGAGGAGGCGGTCCGGCTGGGCGTGCGCGCGGCCGACGGCGCCCTGCCCGAGGAGCTGCGCCCGGCGTGGGAGGCGGCGGAGGAGTCGCTCTGCTCCCCGGTCCGGGCCGCCTTCGGGGGCCGGCTGAAGTGGGCCCTGACCGGCGGGGCGCCGATCGCCCCCGCCACCCTGGACTTCCTGCGCGCCTGCGGGATCCGGGTGTTCGAGGGCTACGGGATGACCGAGTCCGGCGGGGTCATCAGCCTCAACCACCCGGCCGCCGTCCGGTACGGCACGGTGGGCCGCCCGGTGGCGGGCTGCGAGGTGCGGATCGCCCCGGACGGGGAGGTGCTCGCCCGGGGCCCGATGGTCTTCCCCGGCTACCACGCGAACCCCGCGGCGACGGCCGGGGTCCTGGACGCGGACGGCTGGCTGCACACCGGCGACCTGGGCGCACTCGACGGCGACGGCTTCCTGACCATCACCGGCCGCAAGAAGGAGCTGATCATCACCTCGGCCGGGAAGAACATCACCCCGACCGAGGTGGAGTTCGCCGTCCAGGCCGCCTCCCGCTTCGTCTCCCGCGCGGTCCTGATCGGCGACCGCCGCCCCCACCCGGTGGCCCTGATCACCCTGGACACCGCCGAGGTCGCCGCGTGGGCGGCCCGCCGGTCCCTCGACCTCGGGCCCGCCCCGGCTGCGCACCCGGCCGTACGGGCCCTGGTGGCGGAGGCCGTCGCCGCGGCCAACGCCACCGTCTCCCGCCCGGCCCGCATCCGCGCCTTCCGGGTCCTGGACGAGGAACTCTCGGTCGGCGCCGGCACCCTCACCCCGACCCTGAAACTGCGCCGCGCGGAGGTGGCCCGCCGCTACGCCGCCGAGATCGAGGAGCTCTACGGCTAGGCCAGCGCCCGCCGGAGCCGCTCCAGGCCCTCGGTGATCTCCTGCGGGGTGTGCGTGGTGAAGGACAGCCGCAGCGTGCGCGGGTCCGGGGTGCCCGTGAAGAAGGGGGCCCCGGGCACGTAGGCCACGTCGTGCGCGACGGCGGACTTCAGCAGCGCGCCCGCGTCGTACCCGT
The DNA here is from genome assembly GCF_040651895.1 of Streptomyces sp. NPDC048352. Classification (NCBI taxonomy): domain Bacteria; kingdom Bacillati; phylum Actinomycetota; class Actinomycetes; order Kitasatosporales; family Streptomycetaceae; genus Streptomyces; species Streptomyces sp. NPDC048352. The sequence continues at coordinate 55,011 of NZ_JBEZKZ010000008.1, read as the reverse complement.
CGGGGAGCCGGGCCCACACGAACATGCCGCCCTCGGGGCGGTTCCACTCCGAGCCCGGCGGGAGCGCCCCGCCGAGTCCCGCCAGCAGGGCGTCGCGGCGGGTGCGGTAGGCCTCCCGGACCCGGGCGACGTGGGCGTCGAGGTCGTGGGCGCCGAGGTAGTGGGCGGCGGCCAGCTGGTCCACCGTCGAGGTGTGCAGGTCCGCCGCCTGCTTGGCGACCACCGCCGCGCGGCGCAGCGCGGCGGGGGCGCGCAGCCAGCCCAGGCGCAGACCCGGGGCCATGACCTTGGAGAAGCTGCCGAGCAGGGCCGTGCGGTCCTCGGCGCCCGGGTGCGCGGCGATCCAGGGCTGGTGGGCGCCCTCGTAGCGGAGGTCGCCGTACGGGTCGTCCTCCACCAGCCACAGCCCGAGCCGCGCGGCGACACGGGCCACCTCGGCCCGCCGCCGGGCCGGCAGGGTGCGCCCGGTCGGGTTCTGGAAGGTGGGGATGGTGTAGAGCAGCTTCGGCCGCTCCCGGGCGGTGATCTCGGCGAGGGCGTCGGGGAGCAGGCCGTGCCCGTCGCAGGGGACGGGCAGGACGCGGGCGCCGGCCAGCCCGAAGCACTGGAGGGCCGCCAGGTAGGTGGGGTTCTCGACGAGCACCGTGTCGCCGGGCTCCAGGAGGGTGGCGGCGAGCAGGGTGAGCCCCTGCTGGGAGCCGGTGGTGACCAGCACGTCGTCCGCCGAGGTGGCCAGGCCCCGCGCGGCGGCCCGGGCGGCGACGGCCGCGCGCAGCTCGGGGACGCCGTCGGTGGTGGAGTACTGGAGGGCCCGGGCGGCTCCGGCGCCGGTCAGGGCGGTGTCGTACGCCGCCCGCAGGCCCTCGGTGTCGAAGAGTTCCGGGGCGGGCAGGCCCCCGGCGAAGGAGATCACCCCGGGGCGTTCGGTGAGCGCCAGGATCTCCCGTACGGGCGAGCTGCCGACGGCGCTCGCGCGGGAGGCGAAGGGGGGCAGGGCGGCGACGGTGCTCGCGGGCATGGGGCGGCTCCTCCGGTGGCGGGTGGGGCGCAGCCTAGCGGGGAAAGGTGCAGAGGGCACCTACCCGTCCGCGGGCTGAACACCGCCCGCCCTCTCCACAACTGACGCCGCATCAGGTAGACGGGAGGCATGACGAGAGACGAGCGGGAACCACAGGACACCCGGGCCGGGGACTACGCGGAACTGGCGGCCGTCGGCCCGTACGGGGTCCGCCCCGGCCACGCCCTGATCACCATGGTGGAGCCGCACCCGGGGCACGAGTACGCGTACAACCGCTGGTACGAGGACGACCACTACTACGCGGGCGCCATGGCCATGCCCTGGATGTACGCCGGCCGCCGCTGGGTGGCCACCCGCGAGCTCCGGGAACTGCGCTACCCCGAGAAGTCGGCGGTCGCCCAGCCCGTCACCGCCGGGTGCTACCTGTCGACGTACTGGGTGACCGAGGGCCGCTACGACGAGCACATGAAGTGGACCGTCGGCATCAACAAGCGGCTGAACCGGGACGGCCGCGTCTACCAGGACCGCACGCACGTCTTCACGGCCTTCCAGGACCACGAGGCCACGGTCTACCGGGACGGGGCCGCGGGCCCCCGGGACTACCACGCGCTCGACCACCCGTACGCCGGGCTCGTGCTCCAGGTCGTCGACGCCGACGGGCCGGAGCGGCGGGCGGAACTGCTGGAACGGCTGCGCTCGCGGGTCCTGCCGGGGCGGCTCCAGGGCTCCCCGGCCGCCCTGGTGACCGTCTTCCGGCCGACCCCGCTGCCCGGCGACCGGATGACCTACGTCAAGCAGGTCGAGGGGGTCGACAGCCGGCTCACGCTGCTGTGGTTCCTCGAGGCCGACCCGCGCACCTGCTGGGACCGGTTCCAGGGGCTGGACACGGAGGTCGCGGAGTCGGGCCTGGGGCGGGTGGAGCTGGTGGCGCCGTTCGTTCCGACCGTGCCGGGGACCGACCGGTACGTGGACCAGCTGCGCTGAGGCGCGCCGGGCACGGCCGAGCCCTCTCGGCCAGGACGGCGGGCCGGTCGAGAGGGCTCCGTACGGGGTGCTCGGGGTGATCGTGGTGCCGAGCGCGACGGGTGACGTTCAGGCGAGGTGCTCCAGTCCGCCGTCGACGACACCGGTGACGAAGGAGGTCCAGGAACCCGGCGCGAAGGAGAGGGACGGACCGTCCTGCACCTTCGAGTCGCGGACGGCGATGGCCTCCGTGACGGGGGACTTGACTTCGACGCAGGCCCCGTTTCCGCCGGAGTAGGAGGACTTGGTCCAGTTTTCCGTGCCGCCCTGACGAATAGCCATGTTCTTCTCCGGTTCAGCGAGTAGTTCCGGTTGCGCGTCGGCCGGGGATTTTCCCGACCGACGTGATCGACGCTACCGGCAGCACTCGAAGACCGAAGGAGGCATTCACTCGACCGGGTGGCATATTCCATTCAGGCCTTCTGTGGCCGGGGATCGACGGTGTACCGTGCTGGCCCCTCTTCCACTTCCGTCCTCTTCCTCCCGTTGCGCCCGTTCCTCCGGCGGTGGGGGGACGGTCTGTTCCCGGTCGGTCCAGGTCAGTTCGCCTTGCCCGCGTAGTGGTCGATGATCCCGGAGATGAACTGCCTGGTCTGGTCGACGTTGAGGGCCTGGGCGCGCAGGTGCTCGTACATCACGCTGTATTTCTGGACGTCGTTGGCCTTCTCCAGGTACAAATCGCTCGTGACGCCCTCGATGTAGACGACGGTCGAGTCCGAGGCGTCCGGGAATTCCAGAATGGCGTACTGCCCGTTGACCCCCGGATGGGCACCCATCGTGAAGGGCATCACCTGCACCGTGATGTACGGCTGCTGCGACTGCTCTATCAAGTACTCCAGCTGCCGGATCATCACCTGCGGATCGCCCACGTGCCGGCGCAGCGCCGCCTCGTCGATCACCGCCCACAGGCGCAGCGGACCCACGTCCGGATTGTTGTTGTCCGTCTCGGACAACCGTTTCTGGCGGTGCATGCGGACCTGGACGCGCTTCTCCACGTCCGCCGGAGCCGTCTCCGGCAGCGCGCCGCGGATCAGGGCCTGGGCGTACTCGGGGGTCTGGAGCAGGCCGGGCACCATCTGCGGCTCGTAGGTGCGCAGGCTCGCCGCGTCGGTCTCCAGGCCGATGTAGACGCTGTACGGGATGTCGCCGAAGGCGTGCCACCAGCCCTGCTGGCGGGAGTCCTTGGCCATCTGCATGAGGGAGTCCACCAGGCGGGGGTCCTCGACCTCGTACACCTCGCACAGGTCGCGGACGTCGCGCTGGCTGATGGACCGGCGGCCGTTCTCCAGACGGCTGATCTTGGACTGGGAGACGAGGAGGCGCTCGGCGACCTGTTCGGCCGTCATGCCCTTGTCCTCACGGAGCTTGCGCAACTCCATGCCCAGTCGGCGGCGTCGGACGGTGGGATTGACATTGGACGCCACGTGGACGGCACCTCCGCCTTCTTCTGTAGCTGTCTCGCTGAGTGTCTGGTGTTCAGCAGACTGCCACCGAAGGGTGCGACGGCGCTGGGGAACGCGGGAAAGCGGCGCGCGGGGTGGCGAAGCCGTATCTTCGGCCTCGCCACCCCGCGCGGGCGGCTCCGGGACCGGGTCCTGGGGGACGGCCGGTCGCGGTGTCGGTGGATCTGTGGATCCGCGGATCCGTTGGATCGGTTGGATCGGTGACCCGCTGGCGGATCAAGGGGTGTCGCGGGTCGTGCGGGTCGTGCGGGTCGTGCCGGTGCCTGTACCGGCGCCGGTGACTGTGCCGGCGCCCGTGCCTGCGCTCAGTGCGCGGCCACGCGGGCCATCGCACCCGTCCGGCGCGGCTGCAGCGGAACACCCGCGGCCGCCGTGGCCCGGACGGCCGGTTGCGGCTGCGGCTGGACGGCCCGGTCGCGGCGCGGCTGTGCGGCCACACCGTTCTGGACGTCCATCACCGCGTGCGCGACGAGACCGCCCATCGGGTCGTGCCGGATCAGGTCCCGCAGCCGGGACCTGGACGACCGCCCCTCGTTGCCGGGGTACAGGTGCTTGCCGAGTCCGACCGCGTGGGCCAGTGCGGCGAGCGCCGCGGTCCGCGGGTCCGGCGGTACGCCGGTGCGGATCGCACTGTCCAGCCGGGCACGGATCTCCCGGCTGATCGCCGTGTCGGTCGCCTGGTAGCGAGTCGTCGGCAGCACCCCGCACATCTGTCCCGCGACGGCATGGACCATGCCGCAGCGCTCCAGATGAGCGAGGTAAATCTGGCGGAGCCCCAGGCGGGGTCCGCCGATCCAGTGGACGGCCCGTACCGGGCTGCCGCGCCTGCGCAGCAGTTCCAGTGCGGAGTCCAGAGTCGGATCTCCTGTCGGCCGTGGCATCACCACGGCGATACGATCCCCGTCAGGGGCTATCCGTCCTGCCAGAGCCAGCTCCACTAGCTGTGCCCCGGCCAGGCCGAGGTCGAGCGACTGCGGCTGCGCCGTGGTACCCGTGGCCGGGTCCAAAGCGAGCAGCAGAAGCTCCTCCGGAATTGTTCTGCGGCTCCTGCCCATCCATGCCTCCCCGCGTGGATGAGTGACAGGGTGACGCCTCTCACATTCATCTGTCGAGAGCGCCTGGATGCTTTGTGGGGGAACCAGTAGCTATGTCGTTCTCGTCTAGCACGTGGGCGATGCCCCCTAGACGGGACACTGTTAGACGGTTCGGACAGTGACCGGACAGCGATCGAGGAGGAACGGTGGCGGGCGAGTCCCCCGACAAGTCGGTAGATGAAGGAGCGTCCGGGGAGCAGGACCCGAGGCTGTCGGTCTTCCAGCCGCGCGACCCCCTGAAGGAGGCCGTGGCGGCCTGGGTCGCCACGGCCGAAGAGGACGCGGAGCCGGAGCCGGAGCCCGCCCGGGGGGACGGCGGGACCCCGAAGGCGGCCGTGGTCCGCCAGGCCCAGGCCCCGGAGCCGGAGTCCGCTCCGGCGGACGGGACGGGTACCGGCGAGCCGGCCGCCGACGCCGAGGAGCCGGGTTCCGCTTCGGCGGAGGCGGAGAAGGCGCCGGGCGAGGCCGGTTCCGGTTCCGGTTCCGGGAAGCCGTCGGGGGAGTCGCGTACGAAGGCTGCCGACGGGGAGCGGACGGCCGTGTTCCGTGCCGTGAAGCCGGGTTCCGCTTCGGCGGACGCGGAGAAGGCGCCGGGCGAGGCCGGTTCCGGTTCCGGGAAGCCGTCCGCGGAGGCGGAGGAGCCGTCCGAGAAGCCCTCCGAGAAGCCCTCCGAGAAGCCGTCGGGGAAGCCCTCCGAGAAGCCGTCCGGGGACGTACGCACCACCGCGTTCGGGGTGGTGACCACGGACCCCGCTCCCGAGGCGGACGAGCCCGCCCGCGCCGACGAGCGCACCGCGGTCTTCCGTACGGTCAAGCCCGGCTCCGCCCCGGTGAAGCCCGCCGCCGGCGATGAGCGCACGGCCGCCTTCCGTGCCGTCAAGCCGGGTTCCGCTTCTGATTCCGCTTCCGATGCCGAGAAGGACTCGGGGAAGGACCGTTCCGGCCCGGCTGCTGCGGACCCGCGTGCGGCGAAGCCCGGTTCCGGTTCGGCGGATGCCGAGAAGGCGGCTGCGTCCTCCAAGGGTTCCGGTTCGGCTGCTGCCGATGCGAAGAAGAGCGGCCCGGCCGGTGCGGACCCGCGTGCGGCGAAGCCTGCCGCCGACAGTGAGCGTACGGCCGTGTTCCGTGCGGTGAAGCCGGGTTCCGCTTCGACGGATGCCGAGAAGCCGGCCGCGTCCTCCAAGGGTTCGGGTTCGGCTGCCGCCGAGGCGGAGAAGGGCGGCCCGGCCGATGCGGACCCGCGTGCGGCGAAGCCTGCCGCCGACGGTGAGCGTACGGCCGTGTTCCGTGCGGTGAAGCCCGGTTCCGCTTCGACGGACGCCGAGAAGCCCGCCAAGCCGTCGGGTGACTCCGAGACCGACAGCGAGCGCACCGCCGTCTTCCGCGCCGTGAAGCCGGGCCCCGCTCCGGCGGACGCGGACAAGGCGCGGGGTGCCGAGCCGACGGGCGGCAAGCCGGCGGGCGGCAAGCCGTCGGCGGACAAGGCCTCCGGGGACGCGCGTACCACCGCCTTCGGCGTCGTCAAGCCGGACGCGGGCGCCAAGGACGCCGCCAAGAAGCCCGCCACGCCCCCGGCGGCGCCGCCCGCGGCCGGGAAGCCCGGCAGTGAGAGCGACCGCCGCGTCAGCACCTTCGTACCGCTGCGCGGCGAAGACGCGCCCGCCCCCGCCGCCAAGCCGGCGGTGAAGCCCACCCCGCCGGCCGCCCCGCCCCGCCTGGACCCCAGCGAGCGGACCACCCAGCAGCCGCTGCCCCCCAGGCCGCCGCTGGACATGCTGGCGGACCTCACCAACAACCCGCCCCCGCCGCCCAGCCCGATGCGGACCGCCATCCGGCGGGTCAAGATCTACGCGCCGATCGTGCTGCTCCTGGCCCTCGTGCTCGCCGTCGTCCAGCTGGTGCGCCCGCTGCCGGCGCCGAAGCTCAAGCTGACCGCGAAGTCCACGTACAGCTTCGAGGGCGGGGCGCCCAGCCTGCCCTGGCCCACCGAGGGCCAGGCCTCCATGGCCGCCGCCGGCCTCGGCACGATCGGCAGCTCCGGCGAGCAGAAGCCGGTGCCGATCGCCAGTGTCACGAAGTCGATGACGGCGTACATCATCCTGCGCGACCACCCCTTCAAGAAGGGGGAGAAGGGCGCGATGATCGACGTAGACAAGACCGCCGAGACCGAGGGCCAGAAGGACAAGTCGGACAACGAGTCCACCCTCAACACGGTCCACGAGGGCGACAAGATCTCTGAATACGACGCGATCGCCGCCCTGATGATCCCCTCGGCCAACAACATCGCCCGGCTGCTCGCGCGCTGGGACTCCGGTTCCCAGGAGGCGTTCGTCAAGAAGATGAACGACACCGCCAAGGAACTCGGCATGACGAACACCACCTACACCGACCCCTCGGGCCTGGACGCGACCACGGTCAGCACCGCCGAGGACCAGGTGAAGCTGGGGCTGAAGATCGTCGAGATCCCGGCGCTGGTGGACATCACCCGTATGCCCAGCTGGACCGACCAGACCGGCAAGACCTGGCCGAACTGGAACCGCCTGGTTCCGTTCAACGACTCCCTCGGGATCAAGACCGGTACGACGACCAAGGCCGGCGGAAACCTCCTCTTCGCGGCCCAGAAGAAGGTCGGCGACACCAACCAGCTGCTGGTCGGCGCGGTCCTCGGCCAGCACAAGCCGCCGATCATCGACAGCGTGATCGCCGCGAGCAAGCAGCTGCTGGTCGCCACGCAGAAGGAGATCCAGGGCGCGCCCGTCGTGAAGAAGGGGCAGGTCGTGGGCTACGTGGACGACGGGCTCGGCGGTCACACGCCGGTCGTCGCCACCGCCGACGTCCAGGCGGTCGGCTGGCCCTCGCTCACCGTGGACATCAAGCTGGGCGACGGCGGCACCGCGATTCCGGAGTCGGCGAAGGCCGGGACCGAGGTCGGGGTGCTGACGGTCGGCGACGGCGCCAGCCAGGTGAAGGTGCCGGTGGCGCTCCAGCGGGAGCTGGAGACCCCGGGCTTCGGCAGCAAGCTGACCCGGATCGGCTGACTCCGAGCGGCGTGGCGCCCCGGGCGACCCCGGGGCGCCGCGCCGCGTCCAGGGAGTCGAGACGGGAGAGGGCGTCGTTCGTGAGCACAGCCGAGCAGCAACACGGTCCACCCGCGCAGCCGGGCCGCGGGCGCGGGCCGGACTCCGCACGCCCGGCCGCGTCCTCCGCACACCCGCCCGCGGCCTCCGCGCAGCCGCCCGCCGACTCCGCGCAGCCGGAGCCGGGCCAGCGCCCCGGCCCGACCCCGACCCCGGCGCCCGGGCAGCCGGAGTCGGCGCAGTCGCAGCCCGGGCAGTCCCCCGGAGGGCCGACACCCGCGGCGGCCACCCCGACCACATCCGGCACCGCGACCACATCCGGCACCGCGACCACATCCGGCACCCCGGCCACATCCGCCACCCCGGCCGCGCCGACCCCACCCGGCATCCGTTCCGCGCTCGCCCGGGCGCACCGGCACCCGGTGCTGGTGGCCACCGCCACGGCGGCCGTCCTGCACGTCGTCTGGTTCTTCTGCTTCGCCAACAGCGGCGGCGACCTCGCCGCGCAGGACGCCTGGGCGGAGTTCGTCGGCCGCCACCCCGACACGGCGTACAACCTCGCCTGGTACGGGGGCATGCACCCCGTCTCGTACAGCGTCGTGTCGCCGTACGTCATGCACGTGCTCGGCGTCCGGACGACCATGATGCTCGCCGGAACCGCCTCGGCCGGGCTCCTCGCGCTGATCCTCACCCGCTGCCGCGGGGCGGTCCGGCGCCCCCTGTGGCCGGCCCTCGCCGGGGTCTACGGGCTCCTCTGCAACGCCCTCTCCGGCCGCGTCACCTTCGGCCTCGGCACGCTCTTCGCGCTCGGGGCCGTCGCCGCCGTCTTCTGCTGGCCCCGCGCGTGGGCCCGGCGCCGCTGGGCCAAGGCCGCCGTCGCGGCGCCGCTGGCCGGGCTGGCGACCGCCGCGAGCCCGGTGGCGGGGCTCTTCCTCGGGGTGATCGCCGCCGCGCTGTTCCTGAGCCGGCGGCGTCCGGGCGCCTACGCCCTCGGGCTGGCCCCGGCGGCGGTCGTGGGGCTGTCGGCCTGGCTGTTCCCCTTCTCCGGGACGCAGCCGATGAAGCCCCTCTCGGCCGCGCTGCCCTTCGCCGCCGGACTGGCCGTCGCCCTCCTCGTGCCGAAGGCGTGGAAGACGGTCCGGATCGCGGCCGCCGTCTACACCTTCGGGGTGTTCCTGACCTGGGCGGTCGACTCCCAGGTCGGTTCGAACGTCACCCGCCTCGTCATGCTCTTCGGCGGCGCGGTGCTGCTCGCCGCCCTCCCGTACGCGGCCGCGCGCACCCGGCGCCGGCGCGCGCTGCTGCTCGCCTTCGCGGGGGTGACCGCCTGGATCACCACCAACAGCGTCACCGACATCGTCCGCACCACCCCGGTGGCCGCCTGGAACCGCGAGCTGGCCCCGCTGGTCGACCAGCTGGGCAAGGCCGGGGCGGACAGGGGCCGGGTGGAGGTGGTCCCCGCCAGCAGCCACCGGGAGTCCTCCGCCTTCCCCTCGTACGTCAACCTCGCGCGCGGCTGGAACCGGCAGGCCGACCTCGAGCGCAACCCGCTGTTCTACGACGACACCCTCACCGCCGAGAGCTACCGGGCCTGGCTGGAGCGCTGGGCCGTGCACTACGTGGTGCTGCCCGCCGACCACCCCGACTCGGGCGGGGAGGCCGAGGCGCAGCTCGTGCGCGCGGGGCTCCCGTACCTGCACGAGGTGTGGGGCGACCAGAACTGGCGGCTGTACCGGGTGGACGCTCCCACGGACCTGGTGACCGGTCCCGCCCGGGTGCTGCGGGCGGGCGCGGACCAGCTGGTCATCGACGTGTCGGCGCCCGGCCGGGTGCTGGTGCGGATCCCGCACTCGCCGTGGCTGGGGCTGGTCGACGGCGAGGGCAAGGCGGTGGAGCCCCCGCAGGAGACCCCCCTGTCGAAGGCGCGGAGCGCGGTCGGCACGGGGGGCGTGAAGGAGTACGCGAACACCTCCGGATGCCTCTTCAAGGCGGCCCCGGACGCCGCCGGGGACGTCTGGACCGAGCTGCTGGCGCCGGCGCCGGGCGCGTACCGCGTCGCGGCGAAGTACCAGCTCCCGCGCGGCACGCCCTGCCCGGAGGAGCTGCTCGACCGGACCCCGGGCCCGGCATCCTGACCTCCCCCTCCCCACCGGAAAGCTTTACGTACTGGTCCGGGTGCATCCCTCCCCATATATGCATACGATCCCAGTAGTCCGATTGGCTGCTTCCTGAGGGAGTTGACGACGGGATGAGCAAAGAGCAGAAGCAGGACGTCCAGACGGTGATCGCGAAGGCGACGGAAGGGGTCCAGCCGCCGCGGACGCAGGGCCACGGCTTCGACGGCCCGGTCCGCAGCAAGGTGAAGGGCGGAGCCCACACCAAGGCGGAGCTCAAGCGCGCCGGCACCCCCCAGGGCGACCGCATCGGCGAACGCAGCCGAGGCCTCAGCTGACGCCGGCCCCCCGTCACGCCGCACGCCGCCCTCCCGCCACCCCGGGAGGGCTTCCCACACCCGAAGCCCCCCGACCATGCGACCCTGGGACCTCGTCGACCACGGGGGAGTGCATGTCCGTCCTGATGCGCGCGCCGAGGGAGAGCGGCTCGTGGTTCTGGGACCTCGACGACGTCACCGAGCCCGGACTGGAACCGGCGCTGGCGACGGCGGCACGGATCTCCGCCGTGCTGTCCTCGCACGGACTGCTCACCCCGCAAGGCCTGGAATGGAGCTGGTTCGAGGTCGGCAGGGGCGGGCTGGGCATCGACAGCGGGCTGAGCCTCCTCGGCAGGTCCCTCGGCGACCCCGGACTCGCGGAGGACATCCGGGGCTGCCGGCCGGTGGGGCGTCCGCGCGCGGAGATGACGGGCTTCACCGTCGTCGGCCCGGGGACCTGGTACGACGCGGCAGGCGCCGCCCGCAAGGAGAGCCGCCTGGTCGAGCTGCTGGTGTCGCCCGACTCCATCGGCCCCTTCGCGATGCTGTCGGTGCACCACGACGTCTGGGCCACCTGCGACTTCCGCGGCACCCCCCACCCCGGCGTTCACGCCCGCAACGCACCCCGCCTCGCGGCGGCGCTACGGGAACTGAACACGCTGCTGGGCGTCGAGGCGGAGCCCGGGGAGCCCACCTACTTCGGCAGGGCCACGGCGCACGGGCTGAAGGACGCGGAACTCCTGGACGGCCGCGGCCCCGACCTCACGGACCTGATGTAGCCGCCCGCGCCCCGGGCTGGTCTCTCCGACGTTGGGCCGGCCTGGCACCGAACGACGGTACGACGCGGCCACGGGGGGGGCTCGGAAGAGTGCGCCGAGCCCCTGGGCTCCGCGACCTCGTGCCGGGAAAAACCCATGGCGGCCCGGAGGCCCGCCCGCGGATAGTGGCCGGATGCCCCACCGCTCCGCGTACGTATGCCTCTCCTGCCGGCTCTCCTTCAAGCACTCCCGGCAGCGGACGTACCACTGCCCGAAGTGCCGCCGGGCGCTGCTCCTCGCCGGCGACGCCTTCGAGGCGCCGCCGCGACGGGACCGGGACGCCTGGAGGGTCGTCGCGGTCCTGCTCCACGCCGGCCTGGACTTCCGCCAGTCCTGCTGCGGCTGCGGCCCCGGCTACCGCCCCAGAACCCTGCGCGAGGTAAGAGCACGCCTCGCCTCCGCCGAACGCACGGCCACCCCGGTATCCCGCGCCCTCGCCACCCCGTAGACGAAGCGAACACCCCGCGGACCGGGTGCTGAGGCGACGACGGCGCCAGTGGGCGCAGCCAAACGGCCCGGAGCGTGATCGCTCCGGGCCGTTGTCCCTGGTGCCCCCGGCAGGATTCGAACCTGCGACACCCGCTTTAGGAGAGCGGTGCTCTATCCCCTGAGCTACGAAGGCGGGGGCTTGACGGAAACCGTGCGGAAAACCCCAGTGGGGTTCGCCACCTGCGGCGAGTCAAACGCCCTGGTCAGCTGGCACACCCGCACGGTGGGCGAGATGCCCGAATGGACATTTTCTCCCGCACGTGCCGAGTAGCCGACTGACCGCAGACAGCCTAGCGGATCGTGCTCCGCGGATGCGCCCCCATAAGCCATAGCGCTTCCATGGGAGCAGCAGAGGGCCGCTGACCTGCGGTGGGACTGCTAGGGCGCGCGGCGGGCCGGCCCCAGTGGCCAGCGGCGCGGCCCACTCGGATGTCCGTTCCGTCCCGCGGGGCGTCACGCCGGGGCTGCGTCCGTGCGGCATATAGCCTCCGAGGGGTGCTTCTTATAATTTCAGGACCACGTTTGCGGTAAGGTCCTTATAAGAGCACCGTCTACTGCCGGAGGTTCCATGGTTCCGCCCCTCGTTGCGCCCGTACCTGAACCGAGCGACTACGAGGCCCGGTTGACTGACCTGGGTACGAAGCTGGAGTACCTCCATCCGGCGCTCTACGCGGGTGAGGTGGCGCGACGGTCGGCCACCCCCAACCATCCGGCGAACACGGCCGGCACACGGGCTTACCAGGAGCACGTCCGGATCCTGCGCGAGGAGCACATCCGCCACGCCGGATGGAAACGGCTCATCCATGACCACCTGGAGCTCGTCTCCAATCCGGCCGGGACTCTTGCGATCGGGGTGATGGTCGGTGATGCGGCCACGGGTCACGCGTGGTTGCAGCCGAGGAACCTGCACAAGCGGGGGGCCGCGACGGCCCGTGCCGCCGAGGGGAACAGCGTCCAACTGCAACTGTTCTCGGCGTCCCCGGGACCCGATGAGGCCCGGTTGGGCGCCGAGGAGGCGGCGACTCTGCAGAAGTGGTTCCTCGTCTCGTACCGGGTCCAGGCCGGGGACGTCATGAAGATCTACTGCGAGCTTTCCCTGCCTGAGAAGCTCGAGCGGGGGTTCGTCGTGAAGTGGCGACGCCGCATCCCACTGCCCGTCCTCGAGATGGACGGAATCGAACCTTTGGACGAAGATGGACCTGGCGAGATCGACATCCCGATCGATTTCCGCTGAGGCCCGTAGGGTGGGGTGACGGAGAACCGCCGCCCCACCACGCACCACCGATCACTGAGGCAGCCCCACCATGGTGACCCCGTCCCGCATCACGCTGGCCCGCAAGCGCCGGGGGATGACGCTCGCCGAGCTCTCCGAACAGGCGGGTGTCTCGTTGCAGAGCCTGTCCAACTATGAGACGGGCCGCACCGCCCCTCGCCGCACCACCACAGCGCGTATCGCGAAGGCCCTGGACTTCCCGGAATCCTTCTTCGAAGGGGCCGAACTGGACGAGCTTCCGCCGGAAGGTATTTCCTGGCGTGCGCGGAGCAAGACCTCGGCGCGGACCCTGGACGCCGCCCGCTCGGCCGGCACTCTGGGCGCGCTGCTCTATGACTGGATCGACGAGCGTTTCCGCCTCCCGGCAGCGGACATTCCCACACTGAGCAAGCCGGACCCGGAGACCGCGGCCGGCATGGTCCGTACCCGCTGGGACCTGGGCGTCGCGCCCGCACCCAACATGGTGCACCTGCTCGAAGCGCACGGGGTCCGGGTCTTCTCCCTCGCTCCCGACTACGCGGAAGTGGATGCTTTCGCCGTTTGGCGCAACGGCACCCCGTTCGTCTTCCTCAACACGATGAAATCGGTGGAGCGCGGCCGTTTCGACGCGGCACACGAGCTCGGCCACCTTGTGATGCACGGGAGCGACAAGGAGTGCTCGGGACCTGAGGCCGAGCGCCAGGCCAACGACTTCGCGAGCGCGTTTTTGATGCCGGCGTCGAGCGTCCTCGGCCACATGCCGTCCGGCGCCCACGTCGACCAGATCATCCAGGCCAAGAGCATCTGGAAGGTCTCCGCGATGGCGCTCACCTACCGCATGCACGACCTGGGGCTGCTCACCGACTGGCAGTACCGGTCTGCGTGCACCGAGCTGAGCAAGCGCGGCTACCGGAAGGACGAGCCGCAGGGCATGAAGAAGCGGGAGACCTCTCAGGTGCTGACCAAGGTCTTCCAAGGACTCAGGGCCAACGGCGTAAAGCCCGCCGCTGTCGCCGCCGAGCTCGGCCTGACCGTGGACGAGATGAACAAGATGCTTTTCGGCCTGACCATCACGATGGTCGAAGGCGGCGGCGAGCAGACGGACCGCGAGCCGCGGCGTGCGCTGTCCTTGGTCAACTGACAGCACGAGGAACAGAGAAAGGCACCGGCCGCTGCCCTGCAGGGCAGCGGCCGGCGTATAGCCGAGCGTGGGCGCGGATCAGGCAAGCGCCGGGACCTTCATGGCGTTGCTGCAGCGTTCCCGGTGGATCTGGTGGCTGGTGGCGTTCTGGGACAGTGCGAAGCCGAGAACGAAGATCTTCTGGCGTTCGATGCCGTACGCGACCATCCGCCGGTTCCACAGACTCTGGTCGAACTGGGCGTGGACGGACTCGGAGTCGGCTCGGTACGGATAGACACGCTGGTGGGCCAAGGTCGACTGGGGGATCTGCTGAAGCAACTCGGCCCGGTGGAATCCGCGCTCGCTGTCGCTCTTGACGCGCTTGCCGGTGCCGATGGCACGCAGGACGCGGTCGTCCGGTGTGGTCGTGATGCCTACGGGAACGCGATACGTGTGATCTCCATACCGGCAAGGAACGCGCAGCACGTGGTACCAGCGACTCTTGCTGATTCCGAGGCGGTGCTCCAGCTTGGAGATCGGGACCGGGGCCAGGATGCGCGTACCGTCGTCGAGCGAGACGCTCTCCGCGATCCGCCCGTCACTGCACCACAGCTCGTGCCCGCTGCGGCAGACCTTGAGGTGCTCGTAGAACACGGGCTTGACCGAGCCGTGCTGCTTGTTGATCGCCAGCAGCCCGTAGCGTGCCAGCGTGTCGCGATGGACCCCGCGCAAAGCCCCGTCGTAGACGATGCCCATGCAGTCAGGCAAGACATCCTTGAGCAGAACGAACTGCCGGACCGCCACAGCAGCCTCGTCCTCGTACTCACCGCCGGCTACATGGGCGAAGGAGAGGATCACGCGGTTCCAGTATCCGTCCGACCTTCCTGACGCGAAGAACCACTTGCTGCCTCGGACCTGCCGCTTCTGCTTCTCGCCGTTCTCGTAGTAGGTACGGGCAGCGGGATCGACGCGATGACTGCGCGCCTTGCCCGAATCGTCGATGGTCTCCGGCTTCCTGGACTTCGAGATGGCCCGGGGGACGGTGGCGTCGCCCACCAGGAGCTGGCGGCGCTCCGGCCGACTCCAGACCTTGGGAGCGTCCGAGGGGAACAGGCCTTGCTCCAGCGCTTGGCGAGCCGCGTGGGTCCGGAACGCTTCCTCCAGCAGGTCGCTGCTCGGGACCAGAAGCTTGTCCACGGCGTCCTGGTACTGATTCCGGGAGGGCGGAGAGAGAGGCAGTGCGGCCGCGGCCCTGCGGCCGAGATGACGGCGTACGTGAGCACGGACGCTGCGCCATTCCTGAGGTGACGTGAGGAATCCGACGGCTGCACGCTTCGACTTCGCCACCGGCGTCAGGGCGGTCAGGAGCATGTACACGATCGCCGGATACTCGCGAGGACAGCCCACGTTCGAGGGTGGCGGAAGCAGTTCGGCCAGCTCGTACAACAGGGGATAGTTGAGGCAGTCCCGCACCCGGTCGGGCATGGCGCGCTGGTCTTTGTCGCCGAGCTGGCGCTTGCGGTTGGGGCGATCATTCTCGGGCAACGGTGCGCCGAAGATGTCATCAGGCACGGGGCACCATCCCATCGGTGTAGGCCGGGTCGCAGCGCCAGTCGTGTCCGATGATCGCGGCCGCTCGGTCGAGGGAGCGCAGGCCGATGCTGCGGGCGGCCTCCTCGATACGTCCGGTGGCCTGGAAGGCGGCTGCTGCGGCGGTGGCAGTGATGGAGGCCGGCTTGACGTCGGGTTCGCCGTCGAGCCCGATCCTGCGCAGGAGATCCTTGAGCGCCACGCAGGCTCGGGCTTGAAGGGCGGCGTCCGACGAGGGGCGACTCGAGACCGCCAGCCGTGCCGACTTGGGGTCTGGATGCTCTGCGCTGACGTGCCGTGCCCGCTCGGCCAGGACATGGCGACCCCACCCGTCCAGTCGGCACCAACGAGGGTCGTACTTGCCGGAGCCGTGCATCCACACCTTCCTGTGCGACAGATCGAGGTCTCCCACGACGATGTGGCCGATCTCCCCGCTGTGCCCGCCGGCGAGGGCCAGAGCTGCCGCTGCGGCGTGCCGTGTGGGGCGGGTCGTGAAGGAGGCGTGGTGCCGCAACTCCACCATCTCGTCCTCGGTCAGGGCTCGGACGCCGTCGTGCGTACGAGCAGGCAGCACGATGTCCCTGGCCGGGTCCTGATCGCTCAGTCCGATTTCGCGCAGCGTCCGGAAGGCGGCACGAACGACGCTGCGCCGCAGCAGCCGGGTCGCGACGGCGGCATCCGATACGTCGCCGTGCCGGCTGTGTCCCTTGGCGTTGACAAAGTCCTCGATGAGGGCAGGGGTGACGTCTCCAATCAACAAGGCGCCCCGCACCGTGGCGTACCGGCCGAGCCGGCGGAGCAGGAGGCCGAACTTGTCGTAGGTCTGGTGGGACATCTCGTTGTCTGCAGCCATTTGCTGCCAGACCTGGAGGACACGGTCGATACCGTGCGTGAGGGACAGGTCGGTTCCCACGATGGGCATCCTCCGGTGAGCGGTACAAGGTGGCTCGATCGCGTGGTGCGGTATGACCGCAGGACGAGGCGAACCACTCCCGATGTTCCGTACATGCAACACATTGGGCATGGGTGATCTCCACGGCAACACGGCGAGGGCGAAAGGGTGAGGGGGCGTGACTCACCCGCCCGGTAGTGATTCATTTCCGGGCCGGGTGTGCTCCGCTACTACCGGGGCGGAGAGCTCTCGGTGTGGTCCGGCGTTGACTCCGCCGCTTGCGTCAGCGAGCGGGCGATGGTGCGGTAGGCGTCCATCACCGCGAGGAACTGCTCCCGCGGCAAGGCAGCGATCGCCTCGCTCGTCCCCAGGAAGGGCAACGCCTGCCGGGTGGGAGTCGGCTCCTGCACCGGGGCCATCCGGCCGTGACCGTCCTTCTGGATGACCAGGGCGTACTCGAGCCACTGCACCAGGTGCAGGCCACGCTCGACGCGCCGGCCCACGCCGCGGATCAGGCCCTCGGCTACTGCTGCAGCGTCCTGCGGGCCCGGCTTGAGCAGGCGGAGCGCAGTGACGGTGAACCAGGAGGCGATCCAGAGTTCACGGAGATGGAGGCGGGCTCTGGCCGAGTCCAGGGCGCGCAGCTCGGTCAACCTCAATCCGGCCGGCGTGAGTGCGAATTCCTGACAGCCTGATTCGACGAGCCCGTTCTGCCTGAGGAAGCCATGCGCCTCGGTGATCGTCTTCTCGCTGATTTCCAGGGTGGCACTGATCGTGCGGGCAGGGACCCGTGCCCCGTCACCGTGCCCGAGGCGCGCGGTGGCATCGAGCAGTTCGAGCTGCCGGCGAGCGCTCATGGCCCCGGTGGGCAGGATCCGGGGAGGAGTGGACCCGCCGGAGCTCCTACGGCTCAACGGTCGCCTCCGGAGGCGCCGGGGAAACGGACATCGGAGGCTGCCGAATGGGCAGCATGGTGCATTAATGCACAAAAAGTCATGGCGGGGCCCTCAGCTTGATCAAAGAAGTCTTGCTGGTCTTTTGCGGAGAGCCCATGCGTGATGGAGCCATGCCCTAGCCTGAGGGTGGCGCGTGGGCCCTCAGCTGACGTGTCATCGGCGCCGCCTGGGTCTGGACACCCTGGCGGCGCCTCTACGTCTGCGTGAGAGGTGTGACCTCTACGTATGCGCCTCCGGCGGTAGCAGTTGATAGATGCCTCGGCCGACGGATACGACCCTGTCCTGCTCGCGCATGCCGACCAGGGTCGAGCGGACCGAATTGGCCGGTGTTCCGGGGCGGGCGCCCTGGACATGGGCCGTGATCGATTGAAGGGGTGTGGCTTCCCCACCTGCCAAGGACTCGAGGATCAGCATCCTGACCTTCGGAGCAGTCGGGTCGCTGTTCCGCAAGGCGCCTTCGTCTGTCTCCGGCTCCGGGTTTTCGCGTCCGATGCCGGCCGTCGCGCCGCCCGGCTGGGTGAGGAACTGCTCAACGCTGGCAATGGCCTCGCGCACGGCTGCGAGTCGCTCGGAAGCCACCGTCCGGTCATGCTCCAAGGCCACACACTGCTGCTCGGCGTCGAGAAGGCGCTGGCGTAGTTCGCTCACGCCGTGCTCCGCTTTGGTGTAGGCCTCATCGGCGGCGACCCACCGATCCCGCTCGGTGGCCTCGATCTCACGTAAATGCGCAACGAGGGGGTCCCGTGCGTCGTCTGTCTTGCTACGCATGCTTCGCCTCCCCCTTGAGTGATCCATCCACAAGCTAGCGATCCATGGCGGGTGCCGCAGGGGAATGGGGACACTGGAAGCATTCTTTCTCGCGAGCCCTACCTGAACTTCAACTTAAATGTGTCAAGCCGCAGTTGGGGGGCCTTGTTGCTCCCTGGCCGAGCGCAAGCGTAGATCGCCCAACCTGGCGACACGCGTGCGTCCATCGCGTCCACTTATCCGTGCGTGCGTGCGTTGCCCGCGCGGGGCTGGCCGGCGCGAGACGGCCGCGTGCCTCGAATGTGCCGTACGGAGAGAGGGGTGGACCTCTATGCTGTTCCGTACTTGCAACATCTGGTGGATGCCCTCGATGGGATCCATGACAGGGGAAGGGTCGGTCCCATGGGTACGTGGGATGATCTCGGCATGCCCCGGAGCAGCAACGACAAGCAGCCGCGCGACTACGTCGTGGATGGTGTTTGGCCGCGTGCTGCCCTGGCTGCCGACGCGCCGGTGAGTGCCTACTACGGTCAGTCCCTCTCCCGGAACCTTGAGCGGGCCATGGCGTCGACCGGCCATACGCTGCGCAGCCTGGCGGAAGTCACGGGCTTGACGCACTCGACGATCAGCAGGGTTCTCAACGGCAGGGTCATGCCGGACCTGGGCACGCTAGCGCGTCTGGAGGCGGCCTTCGGTTTTCAGCTGTGGCCCGGGCCGGCTGCTCTCCCCTCGGGGTCGCTGGAGGGCTGACCCCGCCCTTCGTCCGTCGTTCGGACCGCCCCGACGTGCGCCTCTGGCGTGCCGGGTCATTCTTTTTCTGTGACCATGTATGCACCGCTTGCGTGCCGTGAGGTGCACCTCCTGTGCTTCGACAGGCAGCAACGGATAGGCCTTGCTGCATGCTCGCCGCACGCTCTGGTTCTGCCGACGGCTGCGTGCGCGCCGGAGGAGTCGTACTGGGCGGCGGCCCGTCGCCTCACGGCCGGCTTCGATGTGCGCTTCGGTAGGGTGGTCGGCCGATGGGCTGTCCTCTCGCCCGCGGGTGAAGGCTGGGGAAGAGCACGTCTGTTCACGGCGCACGCCGACGGGGCGTACGCCCCCGCTCAGCTGTGGGTGCCGTGGCGCGAAGCCCTCTCCCGGGTGGCGCACCTGGGTATCCCGGAGCTCGAGCAGTTCGTCGAGGGTTACGTGGACGGGTGGATCCCGGACGGCTGGATCACTCTAGGTCCGCACTGCCCGCAGGACTGCGAGGACGACCCGCTGTACTGAGGGCCGCCGCCAAGAGGGAGGCGAGCGCGAGGACGGCGAAGAGTCGCGCCTGGCCTCCGAGGGGTCCCGCCAAGGCGGCCGCGGCCCACGGGGCGAGGGCGGCTGCGATGTGTGCGGGGGCGCCGAGCACGGCGGAGAGGCGGCCGTAGGCGGCGGTGCCCCAGCGGTCCGACACGGCCGTGGCCTGCAGGAGGGTGAGGTTCCCGCGCACGACTCCCGCCGCGACCGAGAGGGCGATCAGGAGGGGCACGGGGCCGGGCACGAAGGCGAGCGCGGCCGTGGTCGCGCCGCCGAGGGCGACCAGGGTGGCCGTTCGGGCGGTGACGGAGGTGCGGGCTGACAGGCCGCCGTAGAGGGTACGGCCGAGTGTCTGGCCCGCTCCGCCGAGCCCCGGTGCCCACGTTGCTTCCGTCGGTGTGGCGCTGCGTCGCGGTGGTCCCCGGCGCCGACTTCGCGGCCCCGCACCACGTCCGCATCTCCTACACGGTGCCCCCGGACCGCCTCGGGGGGCGCTGGCGCGCCTAGCGGCTTTCGTAGGCTCGGGAAGGGGACTGCGTAGGCGCCATTCACGGCCACGGAGTGACTTCGACCTCGCCTACTACGCCGCGGAGCTTCGACAGGTTCTGATGTGGACCTCGGTAGCCGAGTGATTCGAGGACCAGCAGGGACAGGTAGTGCCGGGTAAGCGCCCACGTCTCTGTGACGAGCCCGGGAATCCGGTAGAGCTCTTTCTGGTCCTCTTCGGGATGGACCATGTAGTTGCGGACCTTCGTCACCACGGAGGGGCCGTCCCAGACCTGTCCGGAACGCCTGCACATTTCGTCGGCGAAGGCGGCCACGGCAGGTAGCTGGTTGCGATCTATGGATACCTCGACGTTGATCCCTCGGAGGACCTTTCGCAGCTTCTCGTGGGCTGGCCACAAGCGGGTGTTCTTGTACTCCGCGCGGGTGAGGGTGCCGCTCAGGCAGAGCCTCTGCCACATGGCGTGCTCGAGCCCGGCGGCTCCGATCATCACCCGCTGTTCCACGAAGCCCTGATCACGGATGGCGGTGATTGCGTAGCTGATCTGCAGACGCAGAGACTCCGCGTACATGGGCTGTCCCATGGCCGGGACGAGTCTGTCCAGGAACCTGCCGAGGGCTGCGAGGTCCCACTGGTCCCACCATCCGGAGGACAGCTTTCGGGCCGCATCACAGTGGACGGCTCCCCAGGACTCCCAGACGACTCGACCGTCAGGCCCGAGCCCGACCGGGAGCAGCGGTGCGGTCCAGCGGCCCAGAGAGAAGGACATCCCAAAGTGCAGGGCAGTCAGGACGTGGCCGGCCTCGGCGGCGGTGAACGGCTTTCCGTTCGCACGGCTGATCTCCAACACGTGTGTCATCGCGTAGAGCCGGCTCTTGACGAGTCTGTCCCAGACCTCGGCGTGATCAGGGCGTACGTCCAGAACGATCTTCCAGCCATCGACCTCGTGGGACCAGCGGCCGTGGTGCCAGTACTGGTCCCCGCCCTCCTCCCGGTCGGTCAGGTCATGCTGACCGCGGAGTCGGGGGAGGTTGAACCAATGGGCAACTATGCGAGCCAGGGGCGCCTCGCCGTCGCCGAGAGTGTCGCCGTTGATCCAGCCCTCGTAGAAATCCCGTACCCAAGCGTGTACCTCGGCCTGGCCGTGAGGCCGTTGTAGTCGCAGGGTGGTTGTGTCCTGGGAGGGCGGATGCGAGCCCGGCCTGGGGGTGACGTTCCAGTCGAGGCTGAGCACCGGGGAGCAGCGCAGATTGATCTCACCGGGCAGGTCGGTGTCATCCATCCCACCGATGTCTGCGTGGTGGAGAGCGACTGGCTCGCCGACGTCATTGAAGGGGTAGAAGGGCTTGATCGGTGGCAGTGCTGGGTTCCACGACGAATCGGACACGACTCTCCTCCGGCAAGCTCTAAAGCCACCCGTTAAGTGAGACCTGCGGGCCGTCGCTGAGGTAGGCGAGCAGCGCGCTGCGAGTCGTAGGGACGAATTGGTCCGGCAGGGCGTCGGCCTCTACCCAGCAGACCTGGGAGTGCTTGCGGGGTTCGCGGTTCTCGGGTTCACCTGTCCATTCTTGGGCGGTGAAGACGACAGTGAGGAAGCCGTTGGGGGCTTCGACGCCCCAGGCTCCGTGGATGATGTGGGCGACCTTGAGGGACTCGGGCTTCACGGTGAGGCCGGTCTCCTCGTTGAGCTCACGGACCGCGGTCTCGGTGATGGGCTCGCCCGGTTCGCTCTTGCCGACCGGGAGATCCCACATGCCCTGGGCGAACTTGGCGTTCTCGCTGCGCTGGAGGAGGACGACGCGGTTGGTGGCCTTGTCGTGGACGATGACGGCCGCGACCAGCAGGGTCATCGATTCGAGCGCCGGTTTGAGTGCGGGAGAGCGGTCATCGGTTTGCTGGGCCACGGTGTTCCCTTCGTCGGGCGGGTTGTCGGGCATGTTAGGCGAGGGCCTCGCGAGCGCGGCGGGCGAGATCTGCGGCGCCGGGTACGCGGCGGCGCTGGTAGACCGTGAGCGTGGAGCGCAGTGAGGTGATCGCCTTCCGAGTCCGGTCGGAGGTCATGCCCTCCATGAGGACCAGGGCCTGCGTCCAGGCGGCAACAGCCTCGTCGGCGCGGGCCTGGGCGGCGAGGCTGTCGCCGAGGTCGGCGTGGGTGAGGGCGTGGACGCGCTTGTACTTCTCCGGGTCCCAGCGTGTGAGGGCGTCGCGGTGCTGTTGTTCGGTGCCGATGTGGTCGGAGAGGTCGGTCAGGGTGCGGGCAGTGTGGCTGGCCACCGTGCCAGCTGCGGGGCCGCTGACGCGGGAGAAGCTGGGCTGGGGGCTGTCCTCGCGCAGGAGGGCGTCTTCGGCGGCGAGGAGGGCGCGTGCGGCCGAGGGGTTCTCGCCAATGGCTGCGTAGGCGCGGGCGTGGGTGATGTGGAGGAGGGCTTCGGTCTGGCCGTCGACGTGGCCGAGGCCGCGCGTGAGAGCGCCTTCGACGAGGTCGACGCAGTGGCGAGGCTGTTTGAGGCTGAGTGCCTGGTGGGCGAGGGCGCGCATCATCCAGGCGGCGTGGCCGTGGGGGTCGGCCTCGCACGCTAGCTGATAGCCGACCTGGTAGTAGCGCTGGGCGGCGCCTTCCTGCCCGAGGTCGTGGTGCTTCCAGCCGGCGAGGTAGGCGAGTTCCGCGACGGCGCCGAAGGCGGCCTGGCGTAAGGCTTCGGACGGGAAGCGCCCGCGGAGCATGGGTGCTGCGGTGTCGGCGAGGTAGGCGGTGACGGTGGTCAGGCCATGCCCGCCGCCGAGGCGCTCGTCAGCGGCGCTGAAGGCCGCCGTGATCTGCCGTACGACGTCGATGTCCTCGCCGCCGACCAGGGAACGGGCGGTGCGGGCCCGGAGTATCCGGGAGGTGGCTTCGTGGTCGTGGAGGAGCGGCATGGCGATACCTGCTGTGGTGAAGGCCGCGATGGCCAGGAAGCGCCGACGTTCGACGTCCGCGCGGCCGAGGTCCGTGAGCGCGGTGACAGGGTCGCTGTCCGGTAGCGACTCCACGTCGGGAGAGTGGAGACCGAGCTCGATTTGGGTGACGACCCGGCCCAGCCGACGGGAGAGGGCTTCGGCAAGGTACTGGCCTGTCCGGCCGGACGGGGCACGGGCGCCGTTCGCCCAGTGGGAGATGGCTGACTTGTTGGTCTGGAGCAGGTCGCCGTTCTCGGCGGCGACGCGGCGCACGTCCTTGGCGAGTGCCTCGTACGTGCACCCTGCGGCGTTGATCGTGTCGCGCAGGCGGGAGTTGGGGTTGGTCGGCGCTGGCACGATCTCCTCCGCTTCGGAGCTGTAAACCGCGTATACCGCTTGGCCTCGGGCACACCGTACCCACTCTCCGTAGCGGGCGGTTCACTTATCGACAGCCGCCCCACTCTCGGGCCGGGCGGCCCCAAGTTCCGTACGCCCTAACGGGCTCGGGCATTCCCATGGCCCGGCCCGGACGATCAGAGACGGAGAAACGGTGACCACCATCGACACCGTGACCATCACGGTCGAGCTGCCCGACGCCTTCGACCCGCGCTGGAGCCGCCTGCCCGGCATCCAGGTCGACGGCCGACGCATCACCATCGACCCGGCCGACTACTTCTTCCGCTTCGAGTCCAACACCTGGCTCGCTGCCGACTGGGAGCTGGTCAAGTCCCAGCTCCTCGGTGTGGACGAGACCACCGAGAGCGCGGTCGAGCAGCTCGCGCTCGACTTCATCAAGAACCACGGCGAGACCACCTCCGACGCCGCTCGCGTCCTCACCACCGCGTATGAGGTGTACTCCTACCTCTTCCGCGAGGAGCACCTGACCGGCCTCGGCCTGCCGCAGATCACCGCCGACCACCTGCGCATGCTGCGCGAAGCGGCCACGCTCATGGCGCTCAACAAGGTCGAGCTGGACGGGCACATCTCCAACGTCGGCCCGTGCTGGTTCTTCCCCGCCGCCACCTCCGTCGTCTTCGACCTGGACGACGAGACGGGCGGAATGCTGGACGAGGTCTACCACGGCGGCTGGTTCAACGAGCCCCGCCGGATCGAGTCCATCAAGGCCCACGCCGCCCTCGGCGGCCGACTCGTGCACGGATGCCAGTCCGTTCCGGACCAGTCGGGCGGCGTCATCGCGCCCTACGGTGCCTCGATGGCCAACTTCCGTGACGACCTCGCCGAATTCAAGGCGGGCTGGATCGAGCAGGTCTACGCCCACCGAGTGACCGTGGCCGAGTAACCCCCCCACCCCCCCGTACGGCTCCGGGGCGGGCTGACCCGCTCGCCCGCCCCGGAGCACACCCAGCCCCTTGGAGCCCCCCCATGGATCAGAGTCTGACCGCCACGCTGCTCGACGACCTGTGCGCCCTCATCGGCAAGCCCGTCCCCGAACGCGCGGAGATCCGCGTCTGGGGCATGTCCGGCGTCGAACGAGTCACCTTCCCAGACGGGAAAACGCTCATCTTCAAGTACGCCAACGAGCCCTTCGGCCGCGAGGCCCAGGCCCTGCGGATCGCCCACCAGCGCGGGCTCCCAGTCCCCGCGCTCCGCGCCACCGCCATGCAGGACAAGTGGCTCGGCATGCTCATGGACGACCTTGGCACTCCAGTCCGGGACGCCGACGACCTCGACGGCGTCGCCGCCGCCGTGATGCTCCACGCCGCCCGCCCGGCCGGCAGCCTGCCCCTCCTGGACGCTGCGGGGCTCGCGGCCCTGCCCGGCCGAGCCCTCGATCACCTCCAGCGGCTGCGGAAAGCCGACCGGTGGACCGAATGCGACGACATCGAGACCGCACTGGGGAAGATCTCCGCAGCGGCCGAAGCCCGCGCCCAAGGGGCGACGCTCGACCCGTTCGGCTGGGTCCACTCCGAGTTCCACCCCACCAGCGTCCACATCGGGGAGAACAGCTGGCACCTCCTCGACTTCGCCCGCGCCTTCACCGGCCCCGGTCTGATCGACCTCGCCTCGTACCACGGCACGACCGATGCGCCGAGCCCCGTCCGGCTGCGGGTGTTCCTGGAGCAGTACGTCACTGCAGGCGGCCACGAGGACGCCCTCGCCGCCCGGGGCGGCCTGGCCGCCGAGGCGTGGGCCCTGGGCTGGCACCGCATGTGGGCGGTGGAGTGGTTCATGGAGCAGGCCATCCGCTGGATCAACGACCCGGCCAAGGACCCCGCGTACATCCCCGTCGTCCGCCGCCACCTAAACGACGTGGTCCAACTCATGGAGGTCTAGGTGCTCGCCCAGGTCTCCCCCTGGTACGCCCACGCAGCCCAGCGCCTCGCCACCACCCCGGCCCAGGCACTCACTCCTCCAGGACGGATGGAGTGGAGCACCCACCCCGGCCTGGGCCCTGACGCGGAGATCCTCGGCCGGGCCCTGCGTGGCAAGCGCCTGCTGGAGCTGGGCTGCGGCCCGGGCCGCAACGTCGCCCACTTGGCCCAGCACCGCCAGGCCCGCGTCATCGGCGTCGACCTGGTGGGACTCCAGGTACGGCGAGCGCGCTCGCACTACGGCCACATCGAAGGCGCCGCCTTCGCCGTCGGCCACGTACTGCACTACCTCCAGGCCACCGGCCAGACCTTCGACGCGATCTACTCGGTCTTCGGTGCCGTCGGCCTGGTCGCCCCGGAGCTCCTGCTCGCCGCGATCTCCCGCCGCCTGGTGCCCGGAGGAGTACTGGCCTTCTCCGTGCCGCACCCGGCACGGGCCGGAAGACATCCTTCGCCAGACGACCGTCCGCGCGAGGACTTCGTCACCATGCCAGACCACACCAGGCTGCCCATCACCCGCTGGGAGTTCGACGCCCACCGCTGGGCCGCCCACATCGCCCGCACCGGCCTGCGGATCACCTCGGCCATCGAGCTGCGGCACCCGCGCCTCGATGCGTGGCCCACCACCCTCCTGATCACCGCCCGCAAACGCTGACCGACGGAGGCAACGATGCCCCTGCCCTACCTCCTCCTGGACATCGACGGCGTCCTCATACCGTTCCCTGCGGCCGACGGCAGTACCCCGCCGACCCACGTCCGCCACACTGTCCTACCTGCGGGCCGACCCCCTGAGGACCCGGTGCCCATCTGGCTCAACCCCGCCCACGGCCCCTTGCTCGGCGACTTCGTGTCCGGCGGCCCCGTCACCCCCGTGTGGTGTTCCAGCTGGCGCAAGGACGCCACCACCATCGTCGGGCCGCTCCTCGGACTGCCGGAGTTCCCGTACCTCGACCTCCCCCGCCCCAAGATCACTACCAGCCACCCCAACGGCTATCTGTGGAAGCGCGACCACGTCGAGGCGTGGCTCGGAGAGTCGGCAGTTGCCTGGATCGACGACGACTTCACCGACCTCGACCACACCTGGGCCGCCGAGCGCACCGCCCGCGGCCACCTCACCCTTCTCGTTCAGCCGGACCCGTACGTAGGCCTTCTGCCGGAGCACGTCATTGCCGCCCGCGCCTGGGTCGAAGGCATCGCCACGGGATGCAGGGTGCCGGCGTCCGGACAAGCCGGCCTTGGCGTATCCAGGCGGTGACGACGACTGCAGTTTTCGGACGCGTTACGCAGTGAACTCGCCTTGTTTCCCTCGGTGTTCATGAAGCCGGCCGAGGTGGGGGAACGAATGGGGCTTGTCACTGTTGCCGCACGGGAGGGGACGGACTTGGACGTATCCGGAGAGCTGGCGACCGTGGGGGTGGCTGGCGCCTCGGCGCTGGTCGCAGCCATGATGTCGGATGGGTGGCGTGGCGTCAGGGACTGGATGGCACGTTTGCTCGGGCATGGGCAGGCGGAAGCTGAGGCTCGCCATGTAGCCCGTCTGGACCGCGACAGGGAAGTGCTGCTGGCTGCTCCGGAAGGCGAGGATCGGTCAGGGGAGGTGTCCGCGGCCTGGACAGTGCGTCTGCAGGACCTCGCCGATGAGGATCAGGATGCGGGCCGCGCGCTGTTGGAGTTCGTCAACCGGTGGCGAGAACAGAATCCCGATGCCGCGCCGAAGGCCACGGTGGTCCGGCAGAGCGCCAAGGCCGGCGGCAAGGCACGGATCAACCAGGTCGGCGGCAACCAGACCGTCATCAATCCGGGGCGGTCATGAGCGCCGGCGAGCCGACGCCGGGGGAAGGCGTCCACCAGGAGGCGGAGGCGGCAGAGAACGCCCGGGTCACCCAGGTGGCTGGTGACTACGAGGAGCACCACCACAGGTACGTCCGCGAGTGGCAGTACCTGCGGGCGGTCGGCATCGACACGGACGAGATCGCCCTCGTTGAGCGCGAATACGTCCACGCAGAGCCCGTCGGCGGCCAGGAAGGTCAGGTTGCGCGGGCGACCCGGCTGCTGAAGCGTCCAGTGGGTCAGCACAGTGTGGCGGTGCTGATCGGTGCGGCCGGATCGGGACGGCGCACGACGGCTCTGCGCGTCCTGCGGGACGTGGGTGTGCAGGGTGACAACATCCGCAGCCTGGTCCTGGACTGGGACCGCCCGCGGGCCGAACAGATCCCGTCCACGCCCGACCACGGGTTCATTCTCGACCTTTCGGGATACAGCACCCTGCCGGCCGACTTCTACCAGGGGCTGAGCAGCTATCAGAAGGACAGCGCTGCCGGCGGGGCGTACCTCGTCATTCTGGCAACGGCTGAGGCATGGAGGCCGAGCACGCTGGCGTCGGTGCCTCGTGTCGACCACGTGCAGCCTCCGGCGATCGAGGTCGCCAGGGCCCACCTTCGCTACGCCAAATCCGATCGGCTCGAATGGCTCGCCGACGGTACGGAGCTCGCCGAGCTCCTCGGCTCGACGACGAGGCCGGCTGACGCGGTCCGGCTCGCCCGGATCGTTGCCGAGGGCACGCCTGGAAGTGCACAGGACGCCAAGAGCGAGTTCGAGAACTGGCAGGACCATCTCACGCAGTGGTTCAACGAGCACGAAGGCGTGGAGCATCTCCGTGACCGAGCCCTGCTGATCGCCACCGCTCTCCTGGAGGGCCTGCCGGCCGGAGTCGTCATGGCTGCCGCCGACAAGCTCTTCAACCTGGTGCAGGGCGTCCTGCCACCCGGTGGCCCCCTTGCCGGACCGGATCTGAAGGTCCGCCTGGACAACGTCGGCGCGAAACGGGTCGGAGACGACGGGTTGTCTCTGAGCAAGGACCGCCACGGGCTGCACGAAGCGGTGCTGACCCATGTTTGGTCGCAGCGTCCGCCTCTGCGTGAGGTGCTGCTGCGCTGGGCCTCGGACATCACGGCCCAAGGCGGTGTCGCTGGAAAGTACAGGGAGCGAGTCGCTGAGGCGATCACGCGCCTGGCCGTCGGACCGGGAGGGCAGGCGGTCCTGGGCATCGTCAAGGAATGGACCGCCATGGACAGCCCTGCCCACCGACGACTCGCAGTGGGCGTCCTGGAGAACACAGCGACCCACCCCGGCATAGGCGTGGCGGTCCGCAAGTACCTCTATGACACGGCCAAGCAGAAGAACCTCGCGGAGACACAGGCCACGACGGTCGCCGAGGTCTGCGCGGGCAGCCTGGGGCGCGCCTTCCCTCGGGTGGCGCTCACCAGGCTCCGGCTGCTGGCCTCCCGCACTGATCGACGCGGTACTGCCGCCGTCGCCCAAGCCATCCGCACTCTGGCCGAGGAGCCTGAACTTCGGGATCTCGTCGTCAGCGAGATCGTCGGATGGGCCGAGGACGAGGACGCCCAGGTCAGGCAGGCCGGGGCAACCGCCTTCCTCGCCTTGACCAGCCTGGCCGGCGAGGATCCGATCGCCCTGGCACTCGTGGGCGAGCCGGGTGCGGTGGACACAGCGGTCGAGGACAGTCTGTTCGTACGCGGCTGGCGAGCGGCGTGGCGCCACGACTCTGACAGCGCTGTGGAGTCACTGGCCGCCTGGCTGGACTCTTCCGCAGTGCCTGAGAACCAGTGCCTCGACATCGCTGAAGCCGTCCTCAAAGGCACCGTCGGAGACGCAGGGGTGTCGAACCTCCTCGTAGGAGAAGCGGGGGTCACCACGAACGCCGGGATTCACCGGCGTCGCATCCTGCTCAATCGGCTCCTGCCCTCCGCGACGCCCGAACCCGCCCCCATAACCGCAGTGGGGCCCAGTCCTGCGACCCCTTCCTCCGGAGCAGCTGACGCCGCTTCCACATGAGTTTCCTCACCCGTCGGCTCGGACGTCCGAAGCCGCCGTCAGCCGAAATCGGCCCGGCGGCGGCCTCGGAGGCCTCTGCATCAGAGGGAGTCGTTGAACTCCGTGACGAACGGTTCGCCAGCCGCGTGCCCAGCATCTTCTTCACCGCACACATCCAGGGATCCTGGCTGGTGCCGGAGGAGGCGCCGTACGAACGGATCGACTCCGTGGCGTTACCAGCACGGGTTCGCCACGTGCTGCGCGAACGTGCTCGCCGCACCCTCTCCCGCCACTCGGTGCTCGAACTACCGGCCGCGCAAGACGAGGTGAACCTCGCCATGGCCCGCCCCAACCAACCGGTTCGACAGTTCACTGCGTATGGCTCTGCACGCCTGACCGTTGACAAAGAGGATCGCAACGTGGCGCAGGAGCATCTGCGCAGAGCGCAGCTGACTGACCTCGAGCAGCACGATGCGCAGCGCCGTCTCGTCTTCCTCCAAAGCCTCCTGGCCGACCCCGACCTACGCCGCGTGTGGTGGATTGACCGGCATCCAGAGCGCCTCGACGCGCTGCAAGATCTGCAGGACCAGGTGAAGGATCTCAGAGCACCAAACGGCACGGACCGTGACGCCGTCCGTGGTGAGGTTTTCCGCTTCGTCGACCAATTGCTCACTGACATGCGCACTCCTCAGCAGCGAGAGGTGTTCCTGCGCGCTCTGACCCAGGCTCTGCACGCGCTCGGCAGCACGGAACTCCAACAGACGGCGGCCACCTGGCTGCCCACCCGCCTGACCGATTCCGGAGGCGCTACCGCATGAACATGCGCACCAGACGCTGGCTGCTCGCCCCCTCCCGTCAGTGGCGTACGCGCCGCCTTATGAAGCAGCACGGGCCATCCCTGGCCTACCCGACCGCGTGGGCTTTGATCGCCTTACGCCACGCCCCCAACGAGTTCTTCTACGCGCAGCAGGCCGCACGTGAGGCAGGCACGCTCGATTCTCCAGGCGTCCGGCACGACGACTGGAGCACGCTCAGCGGACCGGAGCGCGCCCGCAGGGATCGCTGGCTCCGCCGGCGGCAGGTATCGCCCATTCAGCGACTCGGCCTCTCTGAAGAGGTGATCGAGCGGGCGGGCCTGAGCGTGATCGACTGGGGCCGAAGAACCGAACAAAGCTGACGCACCCGCCGAGGAACAGCTCGATGCCCTACTTCCTGCTGGCCTCGACGAGGGTGCTCATCCCCATCACGGGGGGCGTAGCTGCGCCCCCTGCGAGGGTCTTCAGCGGTCACATTTAGCGGAAGCCGCAGCGCGGGCGAGTGAACGAAGCGGCAGCTCCGCGGCGAGTGCATCGAGCCGGCGGGAGTGATGGTTGTACGGGTCCATCCGAGGGATGGCGAGAGTCGCCTCGCGGCCGTACTTTCATGATCATTTTGCGATGGCGTGATGTGAGATCTTTGGGCGCTCTGACCTGCGGCAATGCGCTCTGCGTTCCGGAAAAAGCGGCGATGCGTTTTCAGGTGCCCGAGCGCCAGGTCTCTGACCTGCGCTTCTAGGGTTTCCCGCAAGCCCCACGAAGGCGGGATCTGTCGGAAAGCGTGTCTCGCGGCTGCCGGGACCGGCGGGCCGCTCGGACGTGCTTGGTGACAGGGCGTGGCGGCGGCCCCGGAGGGCGTAGCCACCGCGGTCAGTGTAGCGGGTGGCGCATGATCCGTAAGCGGAGATCCGTGTGCTTGGTCCGGGCGGCGGGGGCGGGTGGGCCGGGTGCCCTGACGGCGCGGTCCGAGACGGGTGGGGCGCTCAGTAGCGCAGGGATGCCGCCACCGGGAGGTGGTCGCTCCTCGTGGGCGGGAGGGTCCAGGCGGCCAGCGGGGTCAGGCCGCCCCGCAGCAGGATCTGGTCGATCCGGGCGACCGGGAACCGGGCAGGCCAGCTGAAGCCGAACCCGGCGCCCACCGCCTCCTGGGCGGCGGTGAAGCCCCCCGTCACCGGGGCCAGCGCCCCGTCCGCGGTGGTGCCGTTGAAGTCGCCGACCAGCACGGTCCGCCCGGCCGGGCCCGCCCGCAGCTGCGCGGCGAGGTTGCGGGCGGCCTCGTCACGGCGCTCCGTGGCGAAGCCCCCCGCGCCCAGCCGGACGGAGGGCAGGTGGGCCACGTACACCGTGACGGGCCCCTTCGGGGTCTCGGCGGTGGCGCGCAGCAGGAGCCGCCACGGCACGATCGGCGTGCCGCCCTCACCGCGCAGCGGGAAGGTGCTCCACAGCCCCACCGTGCCCTGGACCACGTGGTACGGGTGGCTCGCGGCCAGCTCCCGTTCGTACGCGTCCAGCGCGGGCCGGGTCAGTTCCTCCAGGGCGATCAGCTGCGCACCGGAGGCGGCCACGGCGCGGGCGGTGCCCGCCGGGTCGGGGTTGGCGTCGTCCACGTTGTGGGTGACGACGGTCAGGTCGGCCACGGCCGGGCCGCCCCGCGCGCCGTCCCCCAGGGCGCTCCCGTACAGCCCGCCCCACACCAGGGCGGGCAGCAGTACGGCGACCAGCGCGCGCCGGGAGCGCCGGAGCATGGCGGCGGCCGCCAGTACGGGCACCGCGAGCCCGGTCCAGGGCAGGAAGGTCTGCACGAGACTGCCGAGGTGGCGGGCCGCCGGGCCGCTGGGGATCCAGGGGTGCGCGAGCAGCACCAGCGCGGTCAGGACGGCGAGGGCCGCGACCACGCCCCCGCGGCCGGGGCGGAGCCGGGAGAGGGCGCCCCCGCGGCGGGGTTTCGTGTACACGGTCATGCCCCTGGTGACGCGCCCGGCGCCCCGGAGGTTCGGCCGGCACACGACGGGTCCGCCCGACCCGCGTGCCGGGGCCGCTCACAACCCCATCGGCGTGTGCAGCTCCACGGTGATCTCCACCTCCACCGGCGCGTCCAGCGGCAGCACGGCCACTCCGACCGCGCTCCGCGCGTGGATGCCGGCGTCGCCGAAGGCCGTGCCGAGCAGTTCGCTCGCGCCGTTGACCACACCCGGCTGGCCCGTGAAGTCCGGGGCGCTCGCCACGAAGCCGACCACCTTGACCACCCGCTTCACGGCGGACAGGTCCCCGGCGACCGACGCCACCGCGGCGAGGGCGTTCAGCGCGCACCGCTGCGCCAGCTCCCGGCCCTGCTCCGGGGTGACCCCGGCGCCCACCTTGCCGGTGAGCGGCAGCGCGCCGTCCACCATCGGCAGCTGGCCGGAGGTGTGGACGTAGTGCCCGCTCACCACCGCCGGTACGTAGACGGCGACGGGCGCCGGGGCCGGCGGCAGTTCCAGGCCGGCCGCCGCCAGGCGCTCTTCGGGGGTCGTGGGGGTCGTGGGGCTCGCGGTCACGAGGGCTCCTTCGGTGGGGGGTGGGGGAGGTGCGGGCGCCCCGTCAGGGCCGGGTCACCCGTACCCGGTAGCGGCCGCCCGGCAGCTCGCCCACCACGCTGATGCCGATGCCCGCCTGCTCGTCGGTGAAGGTCTCGCCCGGCCGGAACGGCGCGTCCGACAGTTCCGCGTGCACGTTGGGCCGCCGCGTACAGCCGCCGCTGCCGCTCGCGCTGTCCGAGACGGTGACCGGGCCGCGCCCGGTGTCCACGTCCGAGTCGACCTTGTAGATGAGTACGCCGGGCTTGCAGACGGCCTCGTCGTTGCCGCCGCGGGTGCGGACCTCGATCGCGTAGCCGGCGCTCTCCGAGAGGGGCACGAAGGCCAGCTTCGTGCCGCCCCGGACGGCCAGCGGGGACAGGACGTGCTCACTGGCTCCCGGCCTGGCGGCGCAGCTGACCTGCGCGGCGTCGAGCCAGCCGAGCTTCCACTTGTGCCAGCCGAGGAGGTCGTTGTTGGCGCCCCAGTCCTCGCTCATGATGTCCCAGTGCCCTACGGTGCCGCCGCCGTCGGAGGTGTAGAGGTCGGGCAGTCCGAAGACGTGCCCGTTCTCGTGGGGGAGGACCCGGTACCCGGTCTCGCGGTAGGAGCCCGAACCGTCGTCCTGGCGGCTGTAGATGAAGGACGTGTTCGCGAGCGGCACCCCGTCGGCCATCGGCGCCTCCCCGTTGCCGGAGAAGGTGACGGACAGGACGGTGTCCAGCGCGGAGGGTCCGGCGTTCGGGGTGACGAGGATGTTGACCAGGTCGTACCGGCTGAAGTCCACCTCGGGGTCGGCGGCCTTCGCGATGTGCTCGACGAGCTGGCGGTAGCCGGGCTCGTAGGGGGAGCCGCGCTCGATGCCGTACGCGGCGAAGGGCATCGGCATCCGCAGCCAGTTCCGTACGGGTGAGTCGGCCCGGTAGGTGAGGCGCCCGTAGGAGCTGGTGCGGAACCAGTCGGAGGTCTGGGGGAAGAATTCCGCCAGCCGGTCCATGGCGGTGCCCTCGCCCTTGGCGTCGGGGAAGTCGATCATCAGGTTCAGTGCGCGGACCTCGCCGGTGGAGCGGGAGTACCCCGGAGGCGTCGGCAGGCCCTCCGACATCTGCACGCCCATGGTCCCGGCGATCCGGCACGGCGCCAGGGCCGATTCGGCGCTCGTCGCCACGGGGCCGGAGGCCGAGTGGCCGCGGGGGGATATGCCGCCGCTCGCGGTGGCGGTGACGCCCAGGGCCAGTGCGGTGAGGCCGATGAACGCGCCGGCGCGACAGGGTCTGCGTATCCGGCGGCGGGTCTGCGTCATGGAGCTCGCCTTCGGTCCGCGGCAGCCGGCCGGGTCCGGACTGCTCTGTGCGCTCACCCTCCGACGATTGCGACACGCCCGCCCGTCGAAAGCCTCCAAATGTGATCCAACCGGGGCAAAGGAACCCTCTTGCGTGTGTGGTGCGGCTCACACGCACGAGTGAAATAACCGGGGAGTCGATCCCCGTTTGAACGAGAGTCCCCACGAAGCGGGGACCGGCTCCCCGGATCGGGGGCGCCGCACGACCGCCGCACCCCAGGAAGGCCCCGGAATGAAGAGCTCCGCCCGCACCCCGGCGGCCGCCCCCGCGGCGGCCGTGGACCTCGCCGCGACCACCGCCCCCACCCCCGCCCGGGTCCCGAAGCCGCGCGCCGACGCCGTGCGCAACCGGGAGCGGATCCTGGTGGCGGCGCGCGAGATGTTCGTCGAGGCCGGTGCGGACGCCCCCCTGGACGAGATCGCCCGCCGGGCCGGCATCGGCAACGCGACCCTGTACCGGCACTTCCCCGACCGGGCCGCCCTCGTCCACCACGTGGTGCTCTACGTGATGGACCGGGTCACCGCCCTGGCCGAGGACTCGCTGGCGCAGGAGCCGGACGCCTTCGCGGCGCTCTGCCGCTTCACGCACGCCGCGGCCGACGAGCGGATCGGCGCCCTGTGCCCGATGCTCTCCGACGGCTTCGACCACGACCACCCCGAACTCCACGCGGCCCGCGACGCGCTGGAGTCGGCGGTGGAGACCCTGGTCGCCGCCGGCCAGGGCGCCGGCCTGCTGCGCGCCGACATCGGCGTCGGCGACCTCATGGTCGCGCTCTCCCAGCTCAGCCGCCCCCTGCCGGGGACCGACTGCCTGGGCGCGGACCGGTTCGCCCACCGCCACCTCCAGCTCTTCCTGGACGGGCTGCGGGCCCCGGCCCGCTCCGAACTGCCCGGCACGGCCGCCACGTTGGAGGACCTCAGGCGCGCGTCCCGGGCCTGAAAACCAGGTGACGGCCGCCCCTCCACCCCCATAACCTCAAACAGCCTCAAAACACTTCTTTTTCAGTCATTTTCATTCATCCGCACAGTGAAGTGGGTACCCCCATGTCAAAAACAGCCGCGACCGCCTCGCCGGCTGCCGTCGACCCCAGTCGGTGGAAGGCCCTGGTCTTCATCGCCCTGGCGCAGCTGATGGTCGTCCTCGACGCGACCATCGTGAACATCGCCCTCCCTTCCGCCCAGACCGATCTGGGCATCTCGGACGGCAACCGCCAGTGGGTCATCACCGCGTACGCGCTGGCCTTCGGCGGACTGCTCCTCTTCGGCGGCCGCATCGCCGACAAGTGGGGGCGCAAGAACGCCTTCGTCACGGGCCTGATCGGCTTCGCCCTGGCCTCCGCCCTGGGCGGCGCCGCGACCGGTGAGGCGATGATGCTGGGCGCCCGCGCCCTGCAGGGCGCCTTCGGCGCGCTGCTCGCCCCGGCCGCGCTCTCCCTGCTCGCGGTCACCTTCACCGACGCCAAGGAGCGCGCCAAGGCCTTCGGCATCTACGGTGCGATCGCGGGCGGCGGCGGCGCCGTCGGCCTGATCCTCGGCGGCTTCCTGACCAAGTACCTCAACTGGCGCTGGACCTTCTTCGTCAACATCCCCTTCGCGATCGTCGCGGCCGCCGGTGCCTGGATGGTCATCCGCGAGCCGGCCGGCTCCCGCAACAGCGCGCGCCTCGACGTCCCCGGCGTGATCCTCTCGACCCTGGGCCTGGTCGCGCTCGTGTACGGCTTCACGCGCGCCGAGTCGGCGGGCTGGTCCGACACCGTCACCGTCGCCATGTTCGTCGCGTCCGCGGCGCTGCTCGCGGCCTTCGTGTTCGTCGAGTCCAAGGTCGCGTCCCCGCTGCTGCCGCTGCGCGTGCTGCTGGAGCGCAACCGCGGCGGTGTCTACCTCTCGCTGGGCCTGGCCGTCATCTCGATGTTCGGCCTGTTCCTCTTCCTCACCTACTACCTCCAGGTCGTGAAGGGCTTCTCGCCCGTCAAGACCGGCTTCGCCTTCCTGCCGATGATCGCCGGCATGATCACGGGCTCCACCCAGATCGGCGCCCGGCTGATGACCCGGGTCGCGCCGCGGCTGCTGATGGGCCCGGGCTTCCTGCTCGCCGGCCTCGGCATGCTGATGCTGACGCAGCTGGAGGTCGGCTCCTCCTACCCGGCGCTGATCCTGCCGGCGCAGCTGCTGCTGGGCCTCGGCATGGGCACGGCCTTCATGCCGGCGATGTCCCTGGCCACGTACGGGGTGAACCCGGCCGACGCCGGCGTGGCCTCGGCGATGGTCAACACCTCCCAGCAGGTGGGCGGCGCGATCGGCACCGCCCTGCTGAACACCATCGCCGCCTCGGCGACCACCGCGTACCTGACCGACCATGCGGCCGCGGCCGCGGCGGGCGGCCCGGCGGCGAAGCTGGTGCAGGCGCAGGCCATGGTCGAGGGCTACGCGTCCGCGATCTGGTGGGCCGTCGGCATCCTCGTGGCCAGCGCGGCCATCGCGTTCACGCTGATCAGCACCGGCCGTCCGGGCTCCGGCGGCCCGGTGGCCTCCGGGTCGGGCGCCGGTGAGGAAGCCGAGCTGAAGATCCCGGTGGTCGCCCACTGACGGGGCGCCCCGTGCGGGAATGACTGAAGACCCCGCTTCGTTCAAATTTGAACGAAGCGGGGTTAGTCTTTTCGGGGGGCCCCGCACCGCGTCCGCCGGGAGCCGCAGCGCGTGCGCGGCCCCGCACCGACGACCGACCGAGGAGCGCCTCCCGTGACCACCGAGACCCCCCGCATGCCGGCGCTCTACCTCAGCCACGGGGCGCCGCCGCTCGCCGACGACCCGCTCTGGCCGGGCGAGCTCGCCGCCTGGTCCGCCCGGATACCCCGGCCGCGGGCCGTCCTGATGGTCTCCGCGCACTGGGAGGAGGCCCCGCTGGCCCTCGGCGCCACCGAGACCGTCCCCCTCGTCCACGACTTCTGGGGCTTCCCGGAGCACTACTACCGGGTCCGGTACGGGGCCCCGGGCGCGCCCGGGCTCGCCGCCTCGGTCCGCGCCCTGCTCCAGGGGCCCGGCACCCCGGTCCAGGACGTCCCGGACCGCGGCCTGGACCACGGCGCGTACGTCCCGCTCGTCGAGATGTACCCGGAGGCCGACGTACCGGTCCTCCAGGTCTCCATGCCCACGCTGGACCCGGCCCGGCTGATGGACATCGGCCGCAGGCTCGCCCCGCTGCGCGACGAGGGCGTCCTGATCGTCGGGAGCGGCTTCTTCACCCACAACCTGGCCGCGCTGCGGCACACCGGCCCCGGCGTGCCCGCCTGGTCGGCCGAGTTCGACGCCTGGGGCCGCGAGGCGCTCGCCGCCCGCGACGTCGACGCCCTGCTCGACTTCGAGGCCAAGTCCCCGGCGGGGCGCCTGGCCCACCCGCGCACGGAGCACTTCGCCCCGCTCTTCGTCACCCTCGGGGCCGCCGGATCCGACCTCACCGCCCAGCACACGGCGGTGGACGGATTCTGGATGGGCCTGTCCAAGCGCTCCCTCCAGTTCGGGGGCTGAACGCGCCTAAGGGGTCCGCAGCGGGCCGGTGACCTGCTCTCCGATCACGAAGCCCCGGGCCGGGCCCTCGGGGACGGCCACGCCGGTCCCGTACGGCGCCCGCACCTCCGACGCGTACCGCGCCTCGTCGGGAACGGGGCCGGTCAGCACGCTGACGGTGCCGTGGCCGTCGTAGTCGTCGACGATCACGTACACCGGGATCCCGGCCCGGGCGTACGCGCGGCGCTTGCGCACCCGGTCCCGCGCGACGTCCTGCGGTCCCGGCGCCACGACCTCGGCGACCAGCGGCACGCTCGACGCCCTGATCCCGAGCTCGCCCCGGGCGGCGTGCCCGGTGAGGTCCTCCGGCGCGAGGACCACGTCGGGGGCCCAGGCCTGGTAGCCGCCGACCACGTACATCGCCATGTAGGGGGCGTACGGGCCGCCCGCGAGGTGGGAGGCCAGCAGGGACCGCAGCCGGTTCGCGGTGAGGGCGTGCGTGAACGGCCGCCCCACCCGCCACATCTCGATCAGCCCCTCCACGATCTCGACGCGGAAGGTCTCGGGAGGGTCGATGGCCTGCCAGGCCCGCCACAGGGCCTCGTCCAGCTCGGGGTCGGGGTCGGCTTCGGAACGGGCGCTCGTCGGCGCGGTGCGGGACGGCCGCGGGATGTGTGCGATCACGCCCGGCACGCTACGGCCGGGGCGTGGCATGCCGACGGAATATGCCCCCGCTTCACCCGGACGGGCGCGGAATCACCCGGACGGACGTACGCCCGCCGGACGCCCGGACCCCCGTCGAAGAGGCGTGCACCGGTTTGAGGCGAAACCTCCTACTTGTCGCGTATCCGGCGATTCGCTCGCCAGTCCGAGCAACCAGAAACCGGTGGGGCCCGTCTTCAGGTTGGAAGGGCGACCGCGACCGCCGCTGATCCGGGGCGAACGGGGCAGGGGCGCATGTGAGGGCGGTCTCACGGCCGTAGGGGTCGTGCAGGTCCGGGAGCGCCTGCGTGCCGACCGCTACCCGCCTGACCTGCATCTCTTCGGGTCCTTGCGATACGTCGCCCCCACCGCGTCCGGGGTGGCGGGGCAGGATACTGCAAGATCTGGAAAAAGGGAGACCGCGTGGGAATTCTGTCCCGATTCCAGTCGTTGTTTCCTTTCGGAAGCGGGCACTCGGAAGAGTGTCCGAGGACGCACCGCGACCGATTCACCGCATCGCAAGGGAGCACGCATGGCAACCCGCGCCGTCGCCCGTCGTCAGTCCACGAGCAGCGCCCGCGCTGCGGGCGGGGAGATCGTCGACCGCGACCTGGTCGGCATGTACCTCGACGAGATCGCGCGCACCCCGCTGCTCGACGCCGCCAGGGAAGTGGAGCTCTCGCAGATGATCGAGGCGGGCGTGTACGCCCGGCAGATCCTCGACGGTGCGATAGAGCGTGAGGGGGAGACCCCCGCCCGCGAGGAGCTGGAAGCCCTGGCCGCCGAAGGCGAGCGCGCCAAGGAGATCTTCATCCGTTCCAACCTCCGCCTCGTGGTGGCCGTCGCGCGCCGCTACCCGCGCAGCGGCCTGCCCCTCCTCGACCTCGTCCAAGAGGGCAACGCCGGCCTGGTCCGCGCGGTCGAGAAGTTCGACTACGCCAAGGGCTTCAAGTTCTCCACGTACGCCACCTGGTGGATCCGCCAGGCCATCACCCGGTCAATCGCGGACCAGTCCCGCACGATCCGCCTCCCCGTCCACCTGGTGGAGGAGCTCGGCCGGATCCGCCGGATCCAGCGCGAGTTCAACCGGGAGAACGGCCGGGATCCGGAGCACGCCGAGATCGCCGCCGAGCTGGACTCCACGGAGAAGCGCGTGGGCGACGTCCTGGACTGGGCGCGCGACCCGGTGAGCCTCAACATGTCGGTCGACGACGAGGGCGACACCCAGTTCGGCGACCTGCTCGAGGACACCTCGGCGATCTCGCCCGAGCAGTCCGTGCTCTCGCTGCTGCGCAGCGAGGAGCTGGAAGACCTCCTCGGCAAGCTGGACCAGCGCACGGCCTCCATCATCAAGATGCGCTACGGCATCGAGGACGGCCGCGAGCGGACGCTGACCGAGGTCGGCAAGCAGCACGGCCTGACCCGCGAGCGGATCCGCCAGATCGAGAAGCACGCGCTGCTCGAACTCAAGCGCATGGCCCGCGACACCGGCTTCGACGCGGTGGCCTGACCGGCCCGCGCAGCCGCCTCCGGACGAGCCCCGGTACCCACCCCCCCCCGGGTGCCGGGGCTCCCGCCCGTCCCGACGCCGCCGGTCCGCCGTCAGGCCCCGACGGTCCGCCGCCGAACCTCGCCCGCTGGCGTCCGCCGTCAGACCCCGCCCGCCGCCCCTCCGGCGTCCGCCCCTCCGGCGTCCGCCCCTCCGGCGTCCGCCCCTTCGGTCCGCGCCCCGCCGCCGCCCCTGGCCAGCCGTGCGCCCAGGGCCCGCGCCGCCTGCGCCAGGAACGCCGGCTCCCGCACCGTGAACTCCAGCCCCGACAGCGCCATCCGGGCCGCCAGCCACTCCGGCGTGTCCCCGCTCTCGAAGCGGACCCGGGACCCCGCCGCCTCCGCCACCGCGCAGGCGCGCAGCCACGCCGGCAGCTCCTGCGGGGGCGCGGCGAAGGACACGTCCGCCGGGTACGTCTCCCCGCCCCGCAGCCCGCGCCGTACGAACTCCGCCGCCTCCATCGGCAGCTGCCGCGGGGTGAACCGGGCGCCCGTCGCGAAGGGCTCGCTGACCCGGTCCACCCGGAAGGTGCGCCAGTCCTCCCGCTCCAGGTCGAAGGCGACGAGGTACCAGCGGCTGCCCGTGCTGACCAGCCGGTACGGCTCCACCAGCCGGCGCGAGCCCACCCCGTCCCGCGCCCGGTACGCGAACCGCAGCCGCTCCGGCCCCTCCACCGCCGCGGCCATGACCGTCAGGGTCCGGGGGTCCACGCTCGGGCCGTCCCCGCGGGTGACCGCGACCGTCGCCGACTGGAGGGCCCCCACCCGGAACCGCAGCCGGGCCGGCAGGACCTGCTCCAGCTTCGCGAGGGCGCGTACGGAGGCCTCCTCCACCCCCTCGATGGCATGGCCGGCCCCCGCCCGCAGCCCCACCGCGATCGCCACGGCCTCCTCGTCGTCCAGCAGCAGCGGCGGCATCGCCGCCCCCGCCACCAGCCGGTACCCGCCCTCCGCGCCGAGCGTGGCCTCCACCGGGTATCCCAGCTCCCGCAGCCGCTCGATGTCCCGCCGGATGGTCCGCGCGCTCACCCCGAGGCGCTGCGCCAGCTCGCTGCCCGGCCACTCGCGCGGGGTCTGGAGCAGGGACAGCAGGGTGAGCAGCCGGCCGGGAGTGTCGTTCATCCTTCAAGACTGCCAGGGATATAGGACACGTCCTGGCCTACATGCCGTCTAGGTTTCTCTCCATGAGCACCGAGACGTCCACGGCATCGCCCGAAAGAGAGAACGGGCCCGTCCGAGAAGAGCGGAACGCACCCGCCGAAGCAACCCCCGCACCAGAAACCGCCGGCGACCCGGCCGCCCCGGCGGACCGCCGCCGCTGGCTGGCGCTCGCCATCGTGATGACCGCGTCCTTCATGGACCTGGTCGACGTCACGATCGTCAACATCGCGATACCCAGCATGCGCCAGAACTTCGGCGCCTCGACCAGCGCGATCCAGTGGATCACTGCCGGCTACGCGCTCGCCTTCGCCGCCGGTCTGATCACCGGCGGCCGTCTCGGTGACATCTACGGCCGCAAGCGGCTCTTCCTCGTCGGCGTCGCCGGCTTCACCGTCGCCTCGCTGCTCTGCGGCATCGCGCCCGACCCGGGCATGCTCGTCGCCTCCCGCCTCCTCCAGGGCGCCATGGCGGCGATGATGGTCCCGCAGGTCCTGGCGATCATCCACGTCACCTTCCCGCCGCACGAGCGCGGCAAGGTCTTCGGCATGTTCGGCGCGATCGTCGGCCTCGGCGCGGTCTCCGGACCGCTGCTCGGCGCCCTGCTCACCGAGTGGGACCTCTTCGGCCTCGAATGG
This sequence comes from Streptomyces sp. NPDC048352, assembly GCF_040651895.1. Classification (NCBI taxonomy): domain Bacteria; kingdom Bacillati; phylum Actinomycetota; class Actinomycetes; order Kitasatosporales; family Streptomycetaceae; genus Streptomyces; species Streptomyces sp. NPDC048352. Next base: position 13,883 of record NZ_JBEZKZ010000008.1, on the reverse strand, counting down.
CGCACGATCTTCCTGATCAACCTGCCCGTCGGCATCGCCGCCGTGATCCTGGGCCGCAGGTTCATCTCCGAGTCCAAGGCCCCCAAGGCCCTGCGCCTCGACCTGGTGGGCGTCGTCCTCGCCACCCTCGCGCTGGTCCTGCTGATCTTCCCCCTCACCCAGGGCCGGGAGAACGACTGGCCGCTGTGGGGCTTCGCCGCCATGACCGCCTCGCCGTTCGTCTTCGCCGCCTTCCTCGCCTACGAGAAGTACAAGATCAAGAAGGACGGCTCCCCGCTCGTCGAGCTCTCCCTCTTCCGCATCAAGAGCTTCGCCGGAGGCATCACGGTTCAGCTGGCCTTCGGCCTGGCGACCGGCATCTTCTTCCTGGTCTGGACGCTCTACATGCAGATGGGCCTCGGCTGGAGCCCGCTGCGCGCGGGCAGCACCGGCATCCCCTTCTCCATCGCCGTCTCCGTCGCCGCCGGGCTCTCCGTCGAGAAGTTCGTCCCCCGCTTCGGCCGCAAGGTGCTCCAGGCCGGCGCGCTCGTCATGGCCGCGGGCCTGCTCCTCTACATCTGGGAGTCCGAGCGCTACGGCATGGGGATCACCTCCTGGCAGATGGCCGCCCCGCTGATCGTCATGGGCATCGGCATGGGCCTGATCGTCGCCCCGCTGAACGACACCATCCTGTCCCAGGTGCCGCGCGAGCACGCCGGATCGGCCTCCGGCCTGATCAACACCACCGGCCAGATGGGCAACGCGCTCGGCCTCGCCCTGACCTCCGTCGTCTTCTTCGGGTCGATCGAGGACGACCGGATCCTCGGCGTGCCCTACGTCGAGGCCTTCCGCGGCGCGCTGTGGTGGGTCGTGGCGGTGCTCGTCGCGATCTTCGCGGTGATGTTCGTGCTGCCGCGCCGGCAGATCCCGCTCGCGGAGCGCGAAGGGGCCGTCGCGGAAGCCCACGGCTAGCCCCCGGCGTCGCCCGCCCGGGTCCGGACATTCCCCCCGCATCGAGGGGGGAATGTCCGTTTTTATTTGTTTTCCCCGATTCTCGGCGTAGGGTGAAGAAGAAGCGACAGAATCCGGCACCGAACGGACATGAACCCACAGGGGCTCGCATGATCCTGACCGTCACCCCCAACCCCTCCCTCGACCGGACCTACGAGGTCCCCTCGCTGGACCGCGGTACGGTCCTCCGCGCCGCCGGGGAGCGGGTCGACCCGGGCGGCAAGGGGGTCAACGTCTCGCGGGCCCTCGCGGCGGCCGGCGCGTCCACCACCGCGGTCCTCCCTCTGGGCGGCCCCGCCGGGACCCTGCTCGCCGAGCTCCTGGCCGCCGAGGGCGTGGACGTCACCGCCGTCTCGATCGCCGGACTGACCCGCTCCAACATCGCGGTCGCCGAACCGGACGGCACCCTCACGAAGATCAACGCGGCGGGTCCGGAGCTCACCGCCCAGGAGTCGGCCCTCCTCCTCGACACCGTCCGCGGCTCGGCCGGCGCCGACTGGATCGCCTGCTGCGGCAGCCTGCCGCCCGGCCTCGATCCCCGGTGGTACGCCGAACTCGTCTCCCGCGCCCACGAGGCCGGCGCCCGCGTCGCCCTGGACACCTCCGGCGCCGCCCTGGCGGCGGCCCTGCCCGCCCGCCCGGACGTCGTCAAGCCCAACGCCGCCGAACTCGCCGAAGCCGTGGACCGGCCGCTGGCCACCCTCGGCGACGCGGTCAAGGCCGCCGAGGAGCTGCTGTCACGCGGCGCGGGCGCCGTGCTGGCCTCCCTCGGCGGGGACGGCCAGCTGCTGGTCACCGCCGAGGGCGCGTACCACGGCACGGCGCCGGCCCCGGCGGTCCGCAGCGACGTCGGGGCCGGCGACGCCGCCCTGGCCGGCTTCCTCACCGCCGGGGGCACCGGCCCCGCCGCCCTCGCCTCCGCCCTCGCCCACGGCGCGGCCGCCGTACAGCTGCCGGGCAGCGTCATGCCGTCCCCGGCCGACCTGCGCCCCGAGACGGTGCGCGTCACCCGGGACCTGCCGCTGGACCTCCCGCTGACCCGGACCTGACCGACCAGGCCGCGGTCACAGGGGCGGGCGGCCCGCCGCCGCGGTCAGCGCACCCGGCCCCGCAGCTCCATCGCCCCGCGCGCGGCGGCCTCGCTCTCGTAGACCTCGCACATGTGCCGCCCGTCCGGCGTGGCCGTGTGCTCGACCTCCCACAGGCTGAGCTCGCTCCCGTCGAGCAGCACGAAGGCGTGCTCGTACAGGCTGAACCCGGCGTCCCGCCCGTCGGGCAGGCACTGCCGGCCGCCGAACGCCTGGGTGATGTGGTGCGCGTACGCCGAGCGCAGCAGCGTCGCCACCCCCTCCCCGGGGCGGTCGGCGTTCTCCGCGCGGCGCAGCACCCGCCGGGCGTGGTCCGCGGACTGCTCCGGCGTGTACTCGCGCCGGCGCCGGCAGGGCGCCGAGGCCGCCAACAGCGCGCCCAGCTCCGCCAGATCGCCCTGCGCCCCCTCCTCCCCGCCCCGGTCCTGCGCGGGCAGCGGCAGCCCCTCCGAGGGGGCCTCGCCGAACAGCCGGGCCACGGCCAGACCCAGTTCGTCCTTGCTCGTGAAGACCTCGCAGCGGGTGCTCCGGTCCTCCCGGAGCCGGTAGGACAGCTCCCACAGGGAGACCGCGCCGCCGTCCGACAGCAGGTAGGTGTGCCGGTGGGTCTCCCGCCACAGACCCGCCGACGGGCTGTGGTGGGTGGTGTACAGCGAAGAGCTGTGGGCGAGCGCCGTGCCGAGGCGCTCGACCAACCGGTCCGGCAGGTCGAAGGAGTTGAGGGCGCGGCCCAGGAGTCGCTCGAGGTGCGCCTCGGTTGTCTCGTACGGATCGCTCAAGGTGGGTCTCCAGGCCGTCGCAGCTTGTCACTCAGCGGAAGCACAACGTAGCCCCTCGTGCTGACATCACGTCCGGGATTCGGTAAAACGTCCGGGAAGCAACCAGGGTTCCCGCCACACCTTCAGGTCAAGTTCCGTACGCCCGGCCCCGGTTCGCGGCCCTCACGGCGCGCCGCCCGGCAGCATGGGCGCCATGGCAACGAACACAGTGGGCGTCCCCAGCCAGCAGGGCCGCCCCCGCATCCGCCCCGAAGACCAACCGGCCGCCCCCCGGGGGCTGGCCTGGCTGCTGGTGGCCACCGGAGCCGCCGGGCTGCTCGCCTCCTGGGTGATCACCCTCGACAAGTTCCTCCTGCTGGAGGACCCGGACTTCAAGCCCGCCTGCAGCCTCAACCCCGTGGTGTCCTGCGGCAGCGTCATGCAGAGCGAGCAGGCCGCGGCCTTCGGCTTCCCCAACCCGATGCTCGGGCTGGCCTGTTACGCCGTCGTGGTCTGCGTCGGCGCCGGACTCCTGGCCGGCGCCCGCCACCGCGGCTGGTTCTGGCTGGGACTGAACGCCGGGACGCTCTTCGGCACCGGCTTCTGCGCCTGGCTGATGGTCCAGTCCCTGTACGAGATCAACGCCCTGTGCCTGTGGTGCTGCCTGGCCTGGGTGGCGACCCTGCTGATGTTCTGGGCGGTCACGGCGCACAACGTCCGCGCCGGACACCTGCCCGCTCCCGGCCCGCTGCGGGTCCTGTTCACCGACTTCGCGTGGGCCCCGCCCGCCCTGCACACCGGGGTGATCGGGATGCTGGTCCTGACCCGGTGGTGGGACTTCTGGACGGGCTGACGGCGGCGGCCGGACGCGCACGAGGGCCCCGGCGGCTGGACGCCGCCGGGGCCCTCGTCACTTCGCTCCACGGGCGCCGGTGGGCCCTGACCGGAAAGGGTCGAGCGGAGGGATCAGCTGCCGATCGAGCCGTTGCCGGAGAGGACCGGGATGTTGCTCAGGATGTGGGAGAGCGGCTCGTCGCCCTTGGCCTGGGTGGAGTTCTCGGTGCACTGCTGGTTCTGCGGGTTGGACAGGACGTTGATGTCCTGGACACCGACGTTGACCAGCGCGACCAGCGACTGGGCGTTGACCTTCGCCGGCAGGCCGATGCAGGGCTTGTTGAGGGTGCCCTGGACCAGGCTCAGCTGGGGGCTCATGGCGCCCGTGGTCTTCTGGTTGCCGTAGATCTGCTGGGCACCGTTGCCGTTGACGGTGTTGATCCCGTTGTCGTTGCCGACGGCCATGGCCGGGGCGGCAGCGGCAGCGCCCGCACCGATGACGGCGGCGGTGACCGCGGTGGCGGTCATGATCTTCTTGAGCATCATTGATCCTTTTGTCGCACGAGTGCCCGCTTGTGGAGCGCCCTGATCAACTGGGCTCCCGGAGGGTTGGTTCCGCTGCTTCACTCAAACGGCTCGCGCGGGGACGGCTTTTCCCCAGGGCGGGTGAGGTCGCTCCGGACGCCTGCGCGAAGCCCGTACGCAGCCCCCAAGTCCGGCCCTGCCCGTTCAAGATCGTGTTGCGCTCCGTAGAAGGTGTACGCACGGTGGGTGAGGAAGCGGATTGTTCCCGTCCGCTCACGCGCGACCACCGAAGGAAGCCCTCATGCGCACGAAGCCGTCCCGCCTCCGCGTCCTCGTCCCGTCGGTCCTCACCGCCGTCATACTGTCCGGCGCGGCGGCGGCCCCCGCAGCCGCCGCCGACGGCGGCTCCGCCCTGGAGAAGCGGGCGTCCGCCGTGCAGGAGCAGATCGAGCGGATCGAGGAAGTCGGAGCGGCCCCCGGGCGCGTCGCGGCCGGGCCGATCGACGACCTCCTGACGAGCCTGAACAAGACCCTGCAGGACCTGCTGAAGTCCCTCAGCGGCCTGCTGCCCGCCGGGGTGAAGCTGCCGGTCATCGAGCTGCCCAAGATCCCCGAGATCAAGCTGCCCGACCTGCCCGCCGGGGTGACCGTCCCGCCGGTCAAGCTGCCGTCGGCGGCGCCCGCCACCCCCGCGACGCCGGCCACCCCGGCGATCCCCGACCTCACCGAGATCCCTGACATCCCCGACATTCCCGACCTCCCCATCCGCAACTAGGCGGGGAGCGGAGGCCGGCGGGCGACACGGTTGCGGCGGTTGAGCCGAACGAGTCTGGTTCTGCTCCGATCCGGCCCGCAGCCGTGTCGTCCGGGAAGCTGGACCGTTTCGCTTCGTGTGAGCCCCGGACCGGGGCTGGACATCGAAGAGAAGGTGCACTCCTCATGAACGCTGCTGCCAAGAAGGCCGCTGTGGCCCTGGCCTCCGCTGGTCTCGCTGTGGCCGGTGCCGCCGGCGCCGCCTCCGCCGACTCCCTGGCCGAGGGTGCGGCCGTGAACTCCCCCGGTGTCCTCTCGGGCAACCTGGTCCAGGTCCCGCTCCACATCCCGATCAACGTCTGCGGCAACTCCGTCGACGTGATCGGCGTGCTGAACCCGGCTTTCGGCAACGTCTGCGTCAACGACTGACGCACGTCGCGATCCGCACCACACGACTGTGGGCGCCCCCGGCACGGCCGGGGGCGCCCACAGTCGTTTCCGGGCCGCTCAGTTGGCGCCGCCGTTGAGCTTCACCCCGCCGAGCAGCGGGGAGGCCTTGGTCGCCCCGTTCGCCAGGCCCAGCACCTCGGCGGGGGCGTTGTTGCGGAGCTTGTTCACCCCCTGCGCGGTGTGGACGACCCCGTTGACGGCGTCCCCCTGCTCGGCGAGGGCCATGCCCACAGTCTCGGGGGACGAGGCGACGACGGGCTCGACGGCGCTCAGCGCCGTGTTCCATCCGGCCGACAGGCTCATGGGGGGGCCGGCGGGAGCCTCGGCCGCGAAGGCCGGGGCCGCCGCTCCCAGGGCGGCGACGGAGCCGGCGACGACAGCAGCGGCCTTGGAGAGCTTCATTATCGAAATCCTCTTCTTTTCGTGGACAGAGGTGCCAGCGGCGCCGTCGCGCCGCTTTCGACCTGGCTAACGATTACCGGTGGCTACGGAAACGCCGGAGCGGGACGCACGGCAGCGGCCGGAGAATCCGACGGGGATTCTCCGGCCGATATTTCTTCTGATTACCGGTATTCCCGGTCAGACGATGCGGGACCGCCGGTACAGAATGGCGCCGCCGAGGACCAGGGCCGAGGCGAGGGCCGCCAGGGCCGAGGTCTGGCCCGCTCCGGTGGCCGCCAGTTCCGGCGGGGCCGCGAGGGCGGGCGCGGGAGCCGGCTGGGCGGCCGCGACCGCGTGGGCCGGGGCGGGCGCGGGGGCGGGCGCCGACGGCACGTGGACCGGGAAGTCGCCGGCCGGGGCCGCGGGGGGCTGGTCCGCCGGACGGACGGCTTCCGGTACGGGGGCGGGGGCCGGCGCGGGACGCACCGGCTGGCTGCCGTGCGGCGGCCGGGGCTCGGGGAGTTCCGCGCCGGGCCGCTCCTCGGGCTGCGGGGCCGGGAGCGTGTGGGGCTGCTCCTCGGGCTGCGGGGTCTGCGGCGCCGGGGCGGGGAGCGGGGCCGGGTGCCCGGTCATCGGCCCGTGCTGCGGCCGCGGTTCCGGCTTCGGGGCGGGCCACGTCTGCGGCCCGGGCTTCGGGTGGTGCGGTGCGGGCGGGGCCGAGTGGGGCGCCGGGTGCTCCGCGTGCCGCGGCGGGTGGTCGTCGCACTCCTCCTCGCCGCCGTCGCCGGGGCCGTCCGCGTGCGGGCCGTCGCCGTGCGGGCCGCCCGCGTCCCAGGAGGCGGGGGCGTCGTGGCGGGGTGCCGCGTGCCGGGGGGCGTGCGCGCGGGGCTCCGCGGACTCGCGCTCGTCCTCGTGGTGCGGGCGGGGCAGGGCGTGCCGTCCGCCCGGCTGCTCGTCGAGGTAGCGTCGCAGGTCCTCGGCCCGCTCGGGGCTCAGGTGGCGCTCGTGGTCGTGCCCGGCGGCGTGCGAACCGCCGTCGGAGGCGGTGTTGCTGACGCACGTGTTCCCGAAGGAGGGGTTGAGCGCCGCGCCCGCGTCCACGCTGTTGCCGCACAGGTTCGGTGCGACCGTGATCGGTACCGAGACGCTGTTCCCGGACAGCACGCCCGGCGAATGAGAGGCCTCCGCGGAATGGGCGCACGCCGCGCCGGCCGCGAGGGACAGCAGGCCGGAGGCGGCCGCAGCGGTGAGCACCCCCTTGCCCAGTACCTGTCGGCTCAGTACCTGTCGCATGGGTCCTTCCCTGTCTACCGGCGCGGGGGCCGGTGCTGAATCGAAGGTGGCCTCGGAGTGCACCGCCGTGCACTCCGAGGCCACCCCGAGGAGGTCTGCCCTTGCGGGCTGAGGCGCTACGTCAGCTGTTGACGCAGGTGTTGCCGAACGCGGGGTTCAGCAGCCCGATGACGTTGACGGTGTTGCCGCAGACGTTCACCGGGATGTGGACCGGAACCTGCACGAGGTTGCCGGACAGGACGCCGGGGGAGTTCAGGGCGGCTCCGTGGGCACCCGCGTCGGCCATGGCGGGGGAGGCGACACCGGCGGCCATCAGCGCGCCGGCGGCCAGCACCACTGCCTTCTTGTACTTCATTTTTCTTTCGTTCCTTCCCGCAGAGGTGTATCCGCTGCACAGATATCAACGAGTGGGCCCGGAAAAAGAAACCGAAGAATTTCCGGGGGTTCGGGCAATTCGGCCCGAGGCCCCGCTCCCGGTACGTGAATTCCGTCCGCTGTATTCACGGCCGGCCGGAATGGGCCGGGCCCGGAATGCGGCGAGGCCGCCGCGACCCGGGGGTGCGACGGCCTCGCTCGGGGTGGTGCGTGATCAGCTGCCGGCGGAGGCGTTGCCGGAGAGGATCGGGATGTTCTCCAGGATGTGCGAGAGGGCCTCGTCGCCCTTGGCCTGGGTGGAGTTCTCGGTGCACTGCTGGTTCTGCGGGCTCGACAGCACCGGGATGTCCTGGACGCCGACGTTGACGAGCGCGAGCAGCGACTGGGCGTTGACCTTGGCCGGCAGGGCGATGCAGGGCTTGTTGAAGGAGCCCTGGATGAGCGCCATCTGCGGGCTCATGTTGCCGTAGGTGGCCTGGTTGCCGTAGATCTGCGCGGAGTTGTTGCCGTTGACGGTGTTGATGCCGTTGTCGTTCCCGATGGCCATCGCCTGCGGGGCCATGGCGGCACCGAGACCCACGGTGGTGGCTGCAACCGCTGCGCCGGCCGCGAACTTCTTGATCATTATCGTCCCTTTTTTGCAGGATTGCCCGGTACTGGAGCACCCGGATCAACGGCTCCGCCCCGGCTCGGGTTGCGTGACTTCACCCGGATGCCGCCGTTTCGGGTGGTGCGGTTGACGTTCAGGCGTTCACACACGTGTTGCCGAACGCGGGGTTCAGCAGCCCGATGACGTTGACGGTGTTGCCGCAGACGTTCACCGGGACGTGGACGGGAACCTGGACCAGGTTGCCGCTCAGCACGCCGGGGGAGCCGGCGGCGACGCCGTCCGCCGTGGCACCGCCGTGCGCGGAGGCGAGGCCCGCGCCGCCCATCAGCAGCGCCGCACCCGCGACCGCCAAGGTGCCGCCGCGCATCAGCCTCTTCTTCATCTCCGATTTTCCTTTCGGTTCGAACAATGGTGCACCCGCATAACGACGCGCCCGCTTCAAGGGTGCGTGCTATCGCCCAAAAGGCCGTACGAGCGAGTCCGGCGTGATTTCCAGCCTGATTTCTGACAAAGTTCACTCCTGTTTTGACCCCTTGATCGAAAATGGAGACAGGGTCATGGGTTCCTCCCGCAGAATCCTCGGCACGCTCGGCCTGCTGTCCTGCCTCACGCTTTCCGCACACGTGCCCGCAGCCGGCGCCGCGGCGCCCGCCGGGGTGCGTGAATTGCCCCGGGTTCCTTTCACGCAGCGTTACCAGGCCGTCCAGCACGGCGGGCTGGTCCGGGCCTCCAACTCCGCCATCAGCTGCCGCCGGCAGGAGAACGAGCAGGCCGAGCCGTGCGCCGAGGTCAAGAAGGGCGCGGCCGGGGTCAACGGCGACTTCGAGATGTTCTACGACGAGGTCGACAAGGATCCGGACACCTACAACTCCACCCGGGCCGAGCTCAAGGTCCCGCAGGGCGCGAAGGTCTCGTACGCGCGGCTGTACTGGGGCGGGAACCTGCGGGTGGGGGAGCAGAAGCCGCCGGAGGACAACGGGCGGGTGCTGGTCGCCGAGCCCGGGGGCGCGTACAAGGCGGTGCTGGCCGACACCGTGATCGGGCACCACACCGACGGCGGCAGCGACGCCTACCAGGCCTCGGCCGACGTGACCCCGCTGGTGCGCAAGGGCGGGGCCGGGATGTGGACCGTGGCCCAGCTCAACGTCGCCATGGGGCACTCGGCGGCGGGCGCCTGGGGCGGCTGGACGCTGGTGGTCGCCTACGAGCACCCGCAGGAGCCGCTGCGCCGGATCTCGCTCTGGGACGGCTTCGAGTCCCTGGCCGCCGGCGCCGGCGAGGCCGCCGGGGAGACGGTGGAGATCGCCGGCCTGGACGCGGCGCCCGGCGCCTCGGGCAAGGCCGGGGTGGTGGCGTACGACGGTGACCGGGGGACCCTCGGGGACTCGCTCACCGTGACCGCCGACAGCGGCCGCCGGGTCGACGTCAGCGATGCAGAAAATCCTTTTAATGATGTTATGAATTCCACGATCACGGAATTCGGACGTCCCTCGTTCGTGCGACAGCCCGAACATATGAATAATCTCGGATATGACGCGGACGTGTTCGACCTGAGTCCCGCCCTGTCCGGTGGAGCCCGCAACCTCAGTTTCCGGTTCGCGGGTGAAAGTCAGGGCCAATTCCTCGGTGTGCTCTTCGTTCAGACAGACGCACGCCGCTGAACGCAGGAGACCACTCCACGTGCCGAAACACCCCTCGCCCGACCCGTCACCCGCCGGTTCCGGCTCCCCCTTCACCGTCCTCCACCTCGTCCAGCCCGTCGACGGGGGCGTCGCCCGCGTCGTCACCGACCTCGTACGGGCGCAGACCGCCGCGGGACTGCGCGTCCTCGTCGGCTGCCCGCGCGGCGGCACGCTCGCCGACGGCGCCCGGGACGCCGGGGCCGAGGTGCACACCTGGCGCGCCGGACGGTCCCCCGGGCCCGCCCTGCCCGCCGAAGTGCTCGCCGCCGCCCGGCTCATCCGGCGCCTGAGCCCCGACCTGCTGCACGCCCACAGCGCCAAGGCGGGGCTCGCCGGGCGGCTGGCCGTACGCGGCTCCGTGCCGACGGTGTTCCAGCCCCACGCCTGGTCCTTCGACGCCGTCGGCGGCGCCACCGCCGCCCTCGCCCTGCGCTGGGAGCGGATCGGCGCCCGCTGGGCCGACCGGGTGCTCTGCGTCAGCGAGGCCGAACGCCGGGCGGGCGCCTCCGAAGGGATCACCGCCCGCTGGTCGGTGGTCCGCAACGGCGTCGACCTCGAACGCTTCCGCCCGCCCCCCGGCGGCGACGGAGGCCGCGCCGAAGCCCGCGCCGCACTCCCGCTGCCCGGTCAGGGTCCCCTCGCCGTGTGCGTCGGCCGGCTCTGCCCGCAGAAGGGCCAGGACATCCTGCTGCGCGCCTGGCCCGAGGTCCTGGGCACCGTCCCGGACGCCCGCCTCGCCCTGGTCGGCGACGGCCCCGACGCCGAGCGGCTGCGCCGCACCGCACCGCCCGCGGTCCACTTCGCGGGCGCCGCCGCCGACATCCGACCGTGGCTTCACGCCGCCGATCTCGTTGTACTGCCGTCGCGGTGGGAAGGCATGGCGCTCGCCCCGCTCGAAGCCATGGCCTGCGGCCGCCCGGTCCTGGTCTCCGACGTCAGCGGCGCCCGGGAGAGCCTGCCGTCCGGCCAGGGCCGGCTCTGCCTGGTGCCGCCGGAGGACCCGACGGCACTGGCCAAGGCCCTGGGACGGCTGCTCGCCGAACCGCGGCTGCTCACCGAACTCGGGGAGCAGGCCCAGCAGCACGCCCGGACGGAGTTCGACGTGCGGCGGACCACGGACGCGGTCACCGGCCTGTACCACGAACTGCTGGGCAGGCCCCGGCCCTTGAACCAGGAGCGCATCAGCCGATGACGATGGACAGCGCACCCGCCCGGCACACCGGGCAGGGCGGCACGGGGCACGCCGGCGGCAGCGCATTCGCCCCCGCGGCTCCCGCCGAAGCCCGCCGTGCCGTGACCGCCATCCACCCCCCGCGCGGCCCCCGTGCCGGCCAGGCCCGCGCCGCCGTCCGGCCGCAGCGGGCACGCCGCCGCGAGGGCCTCGCCGCGCTGCTGGCCGCCGACGCGCTCGCCGCCGCCGTCACCGCGACCGCCCTGCCCGCCGGCACCCTGCCGCCCGGAGCGGCCCTACCCGCCGCCGCGCTGCTCACCGCCCTGCACGCCCACGCCGGGCTCTACCGGCCCCGCCTCGCGCCCTCCGCGCTGCTCGACCTGCCCGCGCTGGCCGCACGCGCCGCCGTGCTGTGGTGCGGGGCCGCCGCCGTACTCGCCGCCGCCGCGCCCGGACGCGCCCTCGGCTGGAGCGTGCTGCTCGGCGCCGTCTGCCTCCAGGCCGTACTGGCCTGCGCGGGACGCGGCCTCGTCCACCGGCTGCGCCGCCGCGCCGCCCTGCGGCGGCCCGCCTCGGCGCTCGTGGTCGGCCCCGGCGAGGGCACCGGCGCCGTCGCCGCCGCCCTGCACGGACGCCGCGAGTACGGGCTGCGGCCGGTCGGGATCGCCGACACCGCCGCTCCCGCCGACGGGGACGGCGGCCCGCTCCCGGTGCTCGCCACCCACGAGGACGTCCGGCGCGCCGTCATCCAGAACTCCGTCCGGCACGCCGTCTTCACCTGTCCGCCCGAGGCCGACGAACGCACCGCCTCCCTGGTCCGGCTCTTCCACGACCACGGCTGCCGGCTCTGGCTCGCCGACCCCGCCGGGACCGCCAAGGTCACCGGCATGCGCGTCGCGCAGCCCGCCGACCAGCTGTGGGGGTACGCCGTACAGCCGCTGCTGCCCCGCCCCTCCCGGCCGCTGGAGCGGTGCGCGAAGCGGGCCATCGACTCCTGCCTGGCCACCCTCGCGCTGATCGCCGCCGCGCCCGTGATGGGCGCCTGCGCCCTCGCCGTGCGGCTCTCCGACGGCCCCGGGGTGATCTTCCGCCAGGAGCGGGTCGGCCTCTACGGACGGCCCTTCACCCTGCTGAAGTTCCGCACCCTGCGCGCCGACGCGCACGAGTCCGCCACCCGCTGGACGGTGGCCGGCGACCGCCGGATGAGCCCGGTCGGCTCCTTCCTGCGCAAGTCCTCGCTGGACGAGCTGCCGCAGCTGTGGAACGTCGTGCGCGGTGACATGAGCCTGGTCGGGCCCCGCCCCGAACGGCCCTTCTTCGTCGCCAAGTTCAGCACCGTCCACCCCGGCTACGAGGCCCGCCACCGGATGCCCGTCGGCATCACCGGCCTCGCCCAGATCAACGGGCTGCGCGGGGACACCTCCATCGAGGACCGGGCCCGCTTCGACAACCACTACATCGACACCTGGTCGCTGTGGCAGGACCTGTGGATCCTGGCCCGGACCGCCGCCTCCTTCTTCCGCTTCCGGCTGGGAGGGAGCTGAGCATGACCCTCGCCGTCTCCGGCTCCGTCCTCGCCCCGGACCCGGGCCCGCTGCGCCGGCACTGGCCGCTGCTGCCGCTCGCCGCGACCGTCCTGTTCCTCCTCGCCCCGCTGCCCGCGGGCGACGCCACGGCCTCCGGGAAGGTCGGCCCCGCCGACGCCGCCTCGCTGCTGCTCGCGCTCGTCTGCGGCGTCCAGGCGCTGCGCGGCCGAGTGCGGACCCTGACCCCGCTGGGCGTGCTCGTACTCGGCGCCCCGGGGGTCGGCCTCGCGGTGGCCACGATGACCGCCGGAGACCCGTACGCCGCCCTGCCCGGGTTCGTGCGCTACCTCCAGGTCTTCGTCCTGGTCCCGGCGGCCGTGGTGCTGCTGGTGGGCGACGCCCGCGAGTTCCGGCTCGCCGCCGGCTGCTTCGTGGTGCTGGCGCTGGTGCAGGGAGCGGTCGGGGTCGTCCAGTACGCCACCCACACCGGGGCCTCGTATCAGGGCGAGGACGTGCGCGCCGTGGGGACCTTCGGCCCCGGTGACGTGATGGGCATGGCCACCGTCGTCGCGTACGGGCTGGTCGTCGCGACCGCCGCCGCGCTCGCCCCCGGACTGCCCCGGCGCGTCCGGCGGACCGCCGGGGCGTGCGCGCTGGCGCTGGTGCTGCCGCTGGTGCTGTCCTTCAGCCGGGGCGCCTGGATCGCCACGTTCGGGGCGGCGGTGCTGGTGATGGCCATGGCCGGGATCCGGCGGGCCCTGCGGGTGCTGGTGGCGCTGGCCGCCGTCGGCGTGGTGCTGGTCGGCGGGCTCGGGCTGGGCTCCGAGATGGTCGCGGAGCGGCTGAACTCGATCACCCAGGTCTCCAGCGCCCCCGACCAGTCGGTGACGGACCGTTACACGATGTGGGCGGCCGCCGAGTCGATGTGGCGGGAGCGGCCCGCGGTGGGGGTGGGCCTCAAGGGCTTCCCCGCGCACCGGGACGGCCACTCCTCGCTCGGGCTGTCCTCCGGCAGCGACACCGCCGGCGCCGGACAGGCGTTCGTCAAGCAGCCGCTGCTGTCCCCGCACAACATGTACCTCCTCATCCTCGGCGAGCAGGGCCTCGTCGGGCTGCTCGCCCTGGCGGGCGGCTGGGCCGCGCTGCTGGTCGCCGGGCTGCGGCGGTGCGCGGTGGGGTCCGACAGGGCGGTGCGGGACTGCGGGCTGATCGCGGTCGGGCTGTTCGTGTGGCAGCTGACCGACTTCCTTTACGCGGACATCGGCGGGCCGTCCACCGTGCTGACCGGGGTGATCATCGGCCTGGCGGCCTGGTGGGCCCTGCCCTCCGGGGGGCCCGGGGACGAGGCGGCCGCCTCCGGCGGTGCCGGGCGCGCCTTCGCACCCCTCCGCGGCCGGACCGGCGACGGGCCGGGGCCGAGCGGCCGGGACGCGGCCGCCGCCTGCGG